>CAZWDE010000463.1:0-2156 GCA_964632555.1 uncultured Limibaculum sp. | reverse complement strand
CCGGTCGGCCGCGCTGCGCGCCGCCGCGCCGGCTTCCTCGGCCATCAGCCGGTCCGTCGCGCGGGCCAGCGCCGCCGCCTCGGCCGCGAGCGCCCCGGCGCCCGCCTCGCCGCCCTCGCCCGCGAGGAAGGCCGGCGCCAGCCGGTCGGCCACGGTCTCGGCGAGCGCGCCGCCCGCCAGCGCCCCGAGGCGCTGGTATTCGCCGATCACCGAGAAGTGCCAGTCGAGATAGGTCTCGACCGCGCGGTCGGTCTCCGCCGCGAGCCGCGCGTCGAGCGCGTCGATCCGCGCCTCGATGTCCGAGAGCGTCGCGGCCTCGGCCCGGGCGAGACGCCGCGCGAGCGCCGCGTCGAGCTCGGGCGCCGACAGGCCGCCGGCGCAAGGGTCGAGCAGAGCGGCCGCGCGCACCGCCACCGGCCCGAGCCGCTCCTCCGCCTCGCGCGCGGCGCCGCCCAGAAGCAGGATCGCCACCCCCGCGATCGCGATGCCGGCGCCGGCGCCGAGCCCCGCCCGGGCGGGCACCCCGCCCGGCGCGACGAGGGCCAGCGCCCCGATCAGCAGCCGCGTGGCGAGCGCCGCGAGCAGCCCGGCGCCGCCCAGCACCAGCGCCCAGGACGCCGCGCGCATGGCGCCCTCGGGCAGCGCGGGGATCACGGTCTGCGCGAGGTGCCAGGCGAGGGCGTCGGCCATCGCCACGCCCCCGACCGCCGCCCCGGCGAGCGGCGTCGCGGCCCCGGCTCCGGTGGCGAAGGCCCGCTCGGCCACCTCGGCCCAGGCGAGGCCGCGCGTGTCCGGCGCCCCGAGCACCGCGTAGTCGACGACGAAGAGCGCCGCGCCGAGCGCCGCGGTGTTGCCGATCGCCAGCGGCCAGCGCCGCGCCAGTGCGCCCGCCCGCCCCGCGCGCGCGACGCGCGCCGCGAGCCGCTCGGCGGGGCCTGCCAGCAGCGCGAGGAGGATCGCGTCGGCCGCGAGGATCGCCCAGTGCAGGCCCGAGAGACCGGCCGCCACCGCGAGCAGGAGCACCGCCGCGAGGGCCGCCACCGTCGCCTCGGCCGCCGCGACGAGGTGGCCCGGCCAGAGCCAGCGGTAGAGCCGGCTGCGCGGGGCGAGAAGCCCGTCGAGCAGCGCGCGCCGGTCCATCTGCGCGGCCTCGCTCCGGGCCGCCCAGACCGGCAGCGCCACGAGGCCGACGAGGACCGCGAGCCCGATCGGCGAGGCCGCGGTCGTCGCCTGGCCGGCCGCCCAGAGCAGCCCGAGCGCCGCCGCCACGGCGGCGAGGCGCCGCGCCACGGGCGCCGGCCCCGTCTCCGCGGCCGCGCGCCCGGCGCCTGTCCGCTCCGCTCCCGCCATGCCGGTCGATCTCCGAGGCTCGCTCCCGTCCGCCTCCGATAAAGCCCGGCCGGCCGCCCGGAACAAGGCCCGGCGCCGACATTCGCCGTTGATCCGACCGGGCGCTCCGCGCCAGTCTGGCCCGGCGGCGCAATTTCCTGACCCGAGGGGGCCGAGCCATGGGCGATTTCCGCAAGATCCTCGTCGCCAATCGCGGCGAGATCGCCATCCGCGTGATGCGGGCGGCCAACGAGCTCGGCAAGCGCACGGTCGCGGTCTATGCCGAGGAGGACAAGCTCGGCCTGCACCGCTTCAAGGCGGACGAGGCCTACCGCGTGGGCGCGGGCAAGGGCCCGGTCGCCGCCTATCTCGACATCGACGACATCATCCGCGTCGCGCGCGAGAGCGGGGCCGACGCGCTGCATCCGGGCTACGGGCTTCTCTCGGAGAACCCCGCCCTCGTCGAGGCCTGCGACGCCGCCGGCATCGCCTTCATCGGGCCGTCCGCCGCGGTGATGCGGCTCCTCGGCGACAAGGCCTCGGCGCGCCGCGCGGCGATCGCGGCCGGGGTTCCGGTGATCCCGGCGAGCGAGGTGCTGCCCGCGCCGGACGCGGCGGACATGGGCGAGATCCGCCGGGTGGCCGCTGAGATCGGCTATCCGCTGATGCTCAAGGCCTCGTGGGGCGGCGGCGGGCGCGGCATGCGCGCGATCCACGGCGAGGGGGAGCTCGAGGCGAAGCTGCGCGAGGGCCACTCCGAGGCGCTCCAGGCCTTCGGCAACGGCGAGGGCTATCTGGAGAAGATGCTCGCGCGGGCGCGCCACGTG
>CAZWDE010000462.1:0-2161 GCA_964632555.1 uncultured Limibaculum sp. | reverse complement strand
GCTTCGCCTTCTTGTCGGCCATGTGCCCGTAATAGGTGCGGGTCGGCGCGAACTCTCCGAACTTGTGACCGATCATCTCCTCGGACACGTTGACCGGCACGTGCTTCTTGCCGTTGTGCACGCCGAAGGTGAGGCCCACGAACTGGGGCAGGATGGTCGACCGGCGCGACCAGATCTTGATCACCTCGTTGCGGCCGGACTCGCGAACCTTCTGCGCCTTCTTCAAGACGTAGCTGTCAACGAACGGGCCTTTCCAGACGGATCGGGACATGCGCTACCTCACTTCTTCCGCGCGTGCCGCGAGCGCAGGATATACTTGTCGGTCTGCTTGTTGTTGCGGGTGCGCCGGCCCTTGGTCGGCTTGCCCCACGGGGTCACCGGATGGCGCCCGCCCGAGGTGCGCCCCTCGCCGCCGCCATGGGGGTGGTCGACCGGGTTCATCACCACGCCGCGCACCGAGGGGCGGATGCCCTTGTGGCGCATGCGGCCCGCCTTGCCGTAGTTCTGGTTCGAATGGTCGGGGTTCGAGACCGCGCCCACCGTCGCCATGCATTCCTGGCGCACGATGCGCAGCTCGCCCGAGAAGAGGCGCAGCTGGGCATAGTCGCGGTCGCGGCCCACGAACTGCGCGTAGGTCCCGGCGGCGCGCGCGATCTGCCCGCCCTTGCCCGGCTTCAGCTCCACATTGTGCACGATCGTGCCGATCGGCATGCCGCGGAACGGCATCGCGTTGCCCGGCTTCACGTCGACCTTGGCGCCCGACACCACCGTGTCGCCCGGGCTCAGCCGCTGCGGCGCGAGGATGTAGCTCTGCTCGCCGTCCTCGTAGCGGATGAGCGCGATGAAGGCCGTGCGGTTCGGGTCGTACTCGATCCGCTCGACCTTCGCCGGCACGTCGTATTTCCGCCGCTTGAAGTCGACGATCCGGTAGAGCTTCTTCACCCCGCCGCCGCGGCGGCGCATGGTGATCCGTCCGGTGTTGTTGCGCCCGCCCTTCGACGTCAGCCCCTCGGTGAGGTGCTTGACCGGACGGCCCTTCCACAGCTCCGACCGGTCGATCAGCACCAGCCCGCGCTGGCCCGGCGTGCTCGGCTTGTATGTTTTCAACGCCATGCTTCTGTCGCCCGTCTCGCTCGCGGCCTCAGAGGCCGGTGGTCACGTCGATCATGTGGCCCTCCGCGAGGGTCACATACGCTTTCTTCACGTCCTTGCGGCGGCCCGGCCGCCCCTTGAACCGCTTGACCTTGCCCTTCTGCACGACCGTGTTGACCGCCCGCACCTTGACGCCGAAGAGCGTCTCCACCGCCTCGGTGATCAGCGGCTTGGTCGCGTCGATCGCCACCTCGAACACCACCGCGTTGTGCTCGGACGCGCCGGTGGTCTTCTCGGTGATGATCGGCTTGCGGATCACGTCGTAGAGCGCCGCCTTCTCGGTCATGCCAGTCGCGCCTCCAGCGCCTCCAGCCCAGCGCGCGTCACCACGAGCAGGTCGTGCTTCAGGATGTCGTAGACGTTGGCGCCCTGGCTCGGCAGCGCCTGCAGCGTCTCGAGATTGCGCGCGGCGCGGGCGAAGTTCGCGTCGATCTCCGGCCCGTCGATCACCAGCGTGCGGCCCCAGCCGAGCTTCGAGACCTTCTGCGCCAGCGCCTTGGTCTTCGGCTCCTCGAGCGCCGCGCGGTCGAGCACGACGACGCGGCCCGCCTTCGCCTTCGCCGAGAGCGCCAGCTTGAGCCCGAGCTTGCGCACCTTCTTCGGCAGGTCGTGCGCGTGGCTGCGCGGCGTCGGCCCCTTGTAGGTGCCGCCCTTGCGGAAGATCGGGGCGCCGCGGTCGCCGTGCCGCGCGCCGCCCGAGCCCTTCTGCCGCACGATCTTGCGCGTCGAGTAGCTCACCTCGGAGCGGCCCTTGACCTTGTGCGTGCCGGCCTGGCGCTTGGCCAGCTGCCAGCGCACCACCCGGTGCAGGATGTCCTCGCGCGGCTCGAGCCCGAAGATCTCGTCCTTGAGCTCCGCCTCGCCCGCGCTCGCGGCGTCGAGATCGATCACCTCGGCCTTCATGCCTCGCCTCCCTCGGCCGGCGCCTCGGCGGTGGCGGCCGTGCGGATCGCCGCCGGCAGCGGCAGCCCGTCCGGCGCCTTGCGCTTGACGGCGTCGCGCACCGTCA
>CAZWDE010000461.1:0-2180 GCA_964632555.1 uncultured Limibaculum sp. | reverse complement strand
GGGGTTGGCCGATCGCTCGGCCTCGCCCGCGGTGACGGGCTTGCGGTCGCGGCCGCGGGCGCCTTCGCCCTCGGGCCGCACGGCCGACGCCAGCCCGGCCGCGACGAGCCGGCCGAACGCCTCCTTCACCGCCCGGTCCTCGAGGCTGTGGAACGAGATGACCGCGACCCGCGCCCCCGGCGCGAGCCATCCGTCCCGCTCGGCCGCCGAGCGCTCCACCGCCGCGAGGAGCGCCGCGAGCTGGCCGAGCTCGTCGTTCACCGCGATCCGCAGCGCCTGGAAGGTGCGCGTCGCGGGGTGCACCTGGCCCGGGCGCGGCGGCGGCAGGGCCGAGCCCACCACCTCGGCCAGCGCCCCGGTGGTCGCGATCGGCCGCTCGGCGCGCGCCCGCGCGATCGCCCGCGCGATGCGCCGCGCCGCGCGGTCCTCGCCGAAGGCGTGGATCACGTCGGCGAGCACCGCCTCGGGCGCCTCGTTCACGATCTCCGCCGCCGTCGGCCCCGCGGACCCCATGCGCATGTCGAGCGGCCCCTCGCGCAGGAACGAGAAGCCGCGCTCGGCCCGGTCGAGCTGCATCGAGGAGACGCCGATGTCGAGCACCACGGCGTCGGCCGGCGCCGCGCCCTCGGCCTCGGCCACCCGATCGAGCGCGGCGAACTCCGCCTCGACGAGCCGGAGCCGCCCCGCCCACGCCGCCTCGAGCGCGCGCCCGGCCGCGATGGCGGTCGGGTCGCGGTCGATCGCCACCACGCGGGCGCCGGCCTCCAGCATCGCGCGCGAATAGCCGCCGGCGCCGAAGGTCGCGTCGACCGCCACCGCGCCGTCGAGCGGCGCCAGCGCCTCGAGCACCGCGCCGAGCAGCACCGGGATGTGCGGGCCCGCGCTCACACCAGCCCCCCGAAGTCGAGATCGAGCGCGCCGCTCTCCTCCGCGGCGCCGTGCAGCCCGGCATAGCGCGCGGGCGACCAGATCTGGAAGGTCTCGCCGTCGCCGACGAACAGCACCTCCTTGTCGAGCCCCAGCCGCTCGCGGAGCTCGCGCCCCATCACGAAGCGCCCGCCCTCCTCGAGCGACACCGGCCGCGCCTCGGAGATGTAGCGCCGGCGGGTCTCGCGGCGTTGCGCGGGGGTGGCGTAGGAGAGCCCGGCGAGGCGCTCGATCAGCCGCTCGTGGCCGGTGCGCGAGAAGGCGAGGTGGAAGTCGCCGCCGGGCTCGGCGGGCACGACGACGAAGACGTCGGCGCTCTCCTGGGCGCGCAGCACCTCGCGGTAGTCCGACGGGAGCGAGACCCGGCCCTTGGCGTCGAGCTTGTGCGTCGCCGAGCCTATGAAATACCGCACCACCCGCCTTGCCCCGCTCCGTTGCCGCCCGCCCCGTCCGGAACGGATCGGGGCGGTCCCGGCCCTCGATGCCGGGCCCGCCCCTCGGCCCCGCCGTGCCGGTCCGCCCGCCGGTTCCGCGGGCCTCGCCGTGCCGGCTCCCTCGCCGTGTCCCTCTGCGCTCCGCCTGCCTGCCGCCCGTCCGTCGCTCGCCGGCCGCGGGTCCCGGCGCGGCCCGTCTGTCGCGGGCCTGGCGCCGGTGCGGCCGGTCGCGGGCGGGCGTCGGGGTGCCTGTATGAAACCGTTGCCTCGGTGTTTTCTGACCCGACGCCCGCCCGTGCCTTCCTGATACAGTCGCGATGGTGGGATTACAAGGGAAAAGATGGGAAATCAGGGGAAAGCGGCGCAAAAGACCCCGAGCCGACCGAATTTCCTCATCGCGACCGCGACCGATACAGAACTTTAGGTGAATTTTAGGAGAACAGGCGGCGCGAACACCCGCGCTCCGGCGCGCTGCGGCCGCGATCGGAGCCTCGCCGGCCCCCGCGATGGGCTCGACGACGCCCGCGAGAGCCGCCGTGCCGCGCCGTCCCATGAAATCCCACGACGCCCGGCCCGCGCGCCCGGCGGTGCGCCCGCGGCCGGCCCCGGGCGGAGATGCGGATGGCCTGTAAGCCGGGTTCTGTCCCGCCGCGGACGCCGCCCGGGCGGGGATGGCCATTCATCTGGGACCGCGGTCGCCCGCGGCCTCCTGCGGTCAACCCGGGGAGCGGGCCGGAGACGGCCCCGGGGCCGCAGCCCCTCGCTCCCCCTATCCGACCTTGCTCCCGGTGGGGCTTGCCGTGCCGCCGCTGTCGCCAG
>CAZWDE010000460.1:0-2180 GCA_964632555.1 uncultured Limibaculum sp. | reverse complement strand
CGTAGGTCGAGAACTTGTAGCCGCGCCGGTACTCGAACTTGTCGACCGCCTTCATGAGGCCGATGTTGCCCTCCTGGATCAGGTCCAGGAACTGCAGGCCCCGGTTGGTGTATTTCTTGGCGATCGAGATGACGAGCCGGAGATTGGCCTCGACCATCTCGGTCTTGGCGATCCGCGCCTCCTTCTCGCCCTTCTGCACGGTCTGGACGATGCGGCGGAATTCGGGGATGTCGATGCCCACATGCTGGCCGATCTCGCCGATCTCGGCGCGGACCTCCTCGATGCGGGCGCGCTCGGTCTCGACCATCTTGGCCCAGCCCTTGCCGGGCAGGGCGGCGATGCGGTCGGCCCAGTCGGGGTCGAGCTCGGAGCCCCGATAGGCCTCGATGAACTGCTTCCGGTTGACCCGGTAATGGTCGGCCATCTTCACCAGCTGGCCCTCGAGGGTCATCAGCCGGCGGTTGATGCCGTAGATCTGGTCGACCAGCGCCTCGATGCGGTTGTTGTGCAGGTGAAGCGCGTTCACCTGCTCGACCATCTCGCGGCGGAGCCGCTGGTATTCGCGCTCCTGCGCCGCGTTGAACCGGGCGTCGGCCGAGAGCGCCGCGGCGATCCGCTTCGACTGGAGATCGCGGAGCTGCTCGTAGTTGGCCGCGATGCGGTCGAGCTGCTCGAGCGCCGCCGGCTTCAGCTCGGCCTCCATCGCCGCGAGCGAGAGGTTGGCCTGCGCGTCGTCGTCGTCGACCTCGGCCGCCTGCCCCTCGGCCTCGCCGCCGCCCTCGCCGTCGCCGGCCTCCTCGGTCTCGGCCTCCGGATCGGGCTCGGGCGAGACGGCGGTCATCGGGCCCGCCTCGTTCGCCTCGCCGAAGGTGGTCTCGAGGTCGATCACGTCGCGCAGGAGGATCTTCTCCTCGACCAGCTCGTCGCGCCAGATGGTGATCGCCTGGAAGGTGAGCGGGCTCTCGCACAGCCCGCCGATCATGGTGGCGCGCCCGGCCTCGATCCGCTTGGCGATCGCGATCTCGCCCTCGCGCGAGAGCAGCTCGACCGTGCCCATCTCGCGCAGATACATCCGCACCGGATCGTCGGTCCGGTCGTTCTCGGAGGCGGCGGGCTGGGTGGTCACCACCTCGCGGCTCTCGGGCTGCTCGGCCTGCGCCTCCTCGCCCTCGCCGCCGCCGTCGTCCTCCACGACGTTGACGCCCATCTCCGAGAGCAGCGCCATCACGTCCTCGATCTGCTCCGAGGAGAACTGGTCCGACGGCAGGACCCGGTTCAGCTCGTCATGTGTGATGAAACCCTTCGCCTTGGCCTTGGCGATCATCCGCTTGACGGTCGCCTGGCTCATGTCGAGCATCGCGCCGGTGGCTTCCTGGGTCTCCGTCTCGCTCTGCTCTTCGTCCTTGGGCGCCATACTGTCCTCTGCCTTGCGACGACAACGAGAGGTTGGGACAGGAATCCCCCGCACTGCCCCACCGGGCTCATACGGGCCGAGCCACGCCCATGCAACCGGTCGTGCGCCGGCCCGACGGTCCTCCCTCAGGTAGGCGTCGACTCACCGAATCGAAGGTGATGCCTTCACTTTTTTTGTGGAGGTCAATCGGTTCCGGATTTGTCGGTGAGGCCGCGGTGGCGCGCGATCATCTCGCCGATCGGCGAGGCGCGGCGCCGGGCGGCGATCTCCTCCTCGGCCCGGAGCGCGCGCTCCGACGGGGCCTCGGCCATTCCGCCCGCCTGCCGGATCCGCCAGGTCCAGTCCTCGCCGGCCGCGCTCTCGAGCGTCGCGCCGGCGTCGGCGAACTCCGCGGCGCGCCCTGCGAGCGCGGCGTGGCGCTCGATCGCCTCGCCGAGCACGAGCCGCAGCCGCTCGGGCTCGACGCCCGCACGGGCCAGCGGGTGCGAGCGCGCGCGCGGCTCGGCGGCGAGGCGGGCCTCGGGGTCCTCGCCGATCTCCCGCGCCACCGCCTCGGCCGCCTCCGAGCCCGCCGCGATCGCCGCGAGGAGCGCGTCGCGGATCGCCTCGAAGGGCGGATGCGACACCGGCATCGCCTCGAGCGCGGTCTCGAGATCGCCGAGCGCCGCGGCGTTGCGGAGCGCGATCAGCAGGATCTGCGCCTCGCGCGCCCGCGCCGCGTCGCCGGCGAGCGCGCGCGCCGCCGCCCGCGCCGCCGCCGAGGGGC
>CAZWDE010000459.1:0-2189 GCA_964632555.1 uncultured Limibaculum sp. | reverse complement strand
TCGTCGTCGATCCCGGCGAGGAGATCGTCGAGCGTGCCGTCCTCGTCGGCGTCGAAGCCGCCCGCGTCGGCGGCCTCCTCGTCCATGTCGTCGTCGAGCCCGTCGAGGAGACCCTCGAGCCCGCCATCGTCGGCGGCGCCCGCCGCGGCCGCGGCACCGCCGGCCGCGGCCCCCGCGGCGAGCGAGATCTCCGCCCGGTTGCGCGCGCGCGCGGCGTCGGGACCGCCGGCGCCGCTGCCGCCCCACGGGCCCGCGATCTCGGCGCCGGCGACCGAGCGGAACGATCCGAGCCGCACCTCGGGCCGCCCCTGGATCGACAGCACCGGCATGTAGCCGCGCTCGGCGGCCATGGCGGCGGTCTTCTCGGTGATCAGCCGCTCGGTGCAGGGCAGCGCCACCTGGTCGCCATGCCGGTCGGTCACGATGTGGAACGGGATGTCGTCGAGCGTCATGATCGCGCCGAGCTTGACCTTGCCCCCGCCGCGCACCCAGCTGGCGCCGACGAGCGCGGCGACGAGCACGGCCGGGTTCGTCCACAGCATGCCCTTCAGCCCCTCGCGCTCGGAGAACTCCTCGAACTCGAACGGGTCGATCGGATCGGTGCGCTTGCCATAGGGCTGGCGCAGCAGGAAACGCGGCGTCGCGAGGCCGAGATACTCCGCCTCGGGCAGCCCGCGCAACGCGGCCCACGCCTTCCTGGCCGGCAGCGGCAGATCCTCGGTCTTGGTGTCGAGAAACTTCGACGAGATCGACGTGACGAAGGGCGCGTCGATATAGGCGGCGAGCTTGGCCATGCGCCCGAGGACTTCGGCATGGGCCGGCGTCTCCTCGAACCGGTAGAGCCCGATCAGGACGGCGAGGCGGCCCTGCGACTCGTCGAGGCCCGGCTTCTCGGCCAGCATCTCGAAGAGCCCGCAGTCGGAAAGCTCGTCGCCGGCCGCGAGATCGGCCGCGAGCTCCTCCGCCGCGACGTCGTAGACCACGAGCTCGAGACCCCCGCCGGTCTCGATCCGCCGCGCCAGCAGGTCGAGCGAGCGCCACCCCGCCTCGACGGCCTGGAACTCCGGGTGATGCAGGAGCGAGCGCATCGCCCCCGAGAGCGCCTCGTCGACCGCGGCGATCATCGTCTCGATCTCGGGGTCGGGCGCCTTCACGACATAGGGCGCCACGATGCGCTGGATCAGCTCGTCCGCCTCCGTCGCCTCGCGCGCGCCGACCTCGCCGCCGAGGAGCCGCGTGAAATCGGAGAGCCCCATGTCGGTCGGCAGCTCGGCGCCCTTCGCGCGGCCCCGCGCCGCCGCCTTGAGCGTGCCGAACTCCTCGCCCCAGGACTGCAGGTCCGCGAGCGCGCGCTCGGCCCGGCCCGACTTGAGCGACCGGCGCAGGTTCTGCAGCTCGTCGAACAGCTCGACGTTCTCGTAGAGCTCGTCGGGATGCAGGTCGTCGATGCTGCCGAGCTCGACCTCGACCGACGCGCCGTCGGGCCCGATCGGCAGCACGAGCCGGGTGCGAAAGCGCGCGATCACGTCGTCGAGGGTGTCGATGTCGAGCTTCATGGGCTTGCGCGCGCCGAGCGCGGCGCCGCTCTCCAGCACCCCGCGGCTCGCGCGGCCGGAGAAGTCGCCCATGATCGCGATGCGGAACTTCGAGCGCGCGGCGCTCACCCCGGCGGTGTCGTCGGGGACGGTGAGGGTTCCGAACGAGGGCGCGGCGCCGTCCGCGTCAGCTTCGACCACGCTCGTCGTCTCGGCCATGGCTCGCCTCCGTCCGTCGCTCGCCGGGATGAAATGGCCCGATCAAAAAAATGCCGAAGCCCTGCGTCAGCACACGGGATTTGTCGCAGCAATGCCACCGCCACGCAAGAGCCTTGACCGGGAGGGAGGCCGCCCGCGCGCTCTCCGCGCGCCGGCGCCGGGCGCTCATTCGGCGGGCGGGAGGCCGCGGTCCACCTGGTCGCGCATCGCCTGGATCTGCTGGGTGAGGCGGGCGAGATCCTCGTGGAGCACGGCGATCTGCTCGGCGACGGCGGCGTTCTCCGCGCGCACGAGCTCGCGCATCTGCTCGGCCTCCTCCTCCTTCTGCTCCTCCACCGCGGCCTGCATGGTGTTGACCAGCAGACCGATGAAGAGGTTGAGCACGGCGAAGGCGGTGGCGGTGATGAACGGCACGAAGAACGCCCACGCCCAGGG
>CAZWDE010000458.1:0-2214 GCA_964632555.1 uncultured Limibaculum sp. | reverse complement strand
GGCGCGCTCGTCCGCGCGCTCGGCCCATGCGGGACCGACGGAGAGCGCCGCGGCGATCGCCAGCAGGGCGGCGACGAGGCGCGGCAAGGGTGCTCCGGGCGGCGGCGGCAAATAAAATTTGTCACGGGGCGCGCGCCCGGTCTAGTGTCGCTAAGGTTGCGCTTGCGCGTCACGCGCGCAGACCGGCCCGCCGGCCGCCCCCCTCTCACGGAGGACGTCTCGCCGGCGCTTTCGGGCGCACGGGCCCAGACCCGCGCGCGCCCATCACGGAGCGATTTCGGCGGAGGCGGCGCATGCGCCGCGCCCCGCGCGACCGCAGAGAGAGTTGGATCGATGCCCCTGCCGCCGCGACCGTCCGGACAGAGCGAGGGTCGCGCGAACGCGCGCGCCCGGCGCCGGGCTCGCGCCGACCGAGGCTCGCCCCCCGACATGTCCGCGCCTGGCCGCATCGGCCGGCGCCGCAATGGAACGCCTTTTACATGCCAAAAAAGATGCTCATCGATGCGACCCACCCCGAAGAAACGCGGGTCGTGATCGCAGACGGCGCGCGCGTCGAGGAGTTCGACTTCGAGGCGCTGAGCAAGCGCCAGCTCGCCGGAAACATCTACCTCGCCAAGGTCACGCGCGTAGAGCCGTCGCTGCAGGCGGCCTTCGTCGAGTACGGCGGCAACCGGCACGGCTTTCTGGCCTTTCCGGAGATCCACCCCGACTACTACCAGATCCCGGTGGCCGACCGCGAGGCGCTGCTGGCCGAGGAGGAGCGCGCGGCCCGCGACGAGGCGCGCGCCGAGGACGAGGCCGGGGACCGCTCCTCCCGCCGCTCGCGGCGGTCGCGCAAGGAGGCCGAGCCCGAGCCGGGCGCGGCCGAGCCGGCCCAGTCCGCGAGCGAGTCGGGCGGCGGCGAGGCCGGATCGCCGCGCGACCGGCGCTCGCGCCGTCGCCGCCGGAGCGGCCGCGCCGAGGCGGGCGTCGGCGGCCTCGAGGTGATCGATCTCGGATCGGAGACCGCGCCGGCCGAGGACCTCGTCGGCTCGGCGAGCGTGCCCCGCGGCCTCGAGATCGCCGAGCCCGAGGGCGACGACGACCCGGCCGCCCCGCCGCCCGCGGCGTCCGCGACGCCGGTGGCCCCGGCCGCCGCCGCGGAGCCGCCGGCCGAGCCGGCGGAGGAGCCCGAAGCGCCCGCCCCCGTCGACGATCCGCTGACCGACCCCGCGCTCGACCCGGTGCCGCTCGACGAGGGCCTCGCGCCCGATGTCGACGAGGCGGCGCCCGAGCGCCTCGCCGAGGCGCTGAGCTCGACCCTGCCGGAGGACGCCGCGGAGCCCGACCCCGTGGCCGAGGCGGCCATCGAGGACGATCCCGCCGGCGCCGCGATCACGGGCCTCGCGCCCGTGCCGCTGCCCGACGCGCCCGTCCCGGCCGAGACGGAGGGTGAGGCCGGGCCCGCCGAGGAAGCCGACGCGCCGGAGGAGGAGCCGGTCGCCGTGCCCGACGCGGCGAGCCCCGCCCTGCCCGAGGACGCGCTGCCCGCCGAGCCCGACCCGGCCGCCGCCGCGGCGACCGTCGAGCCCGAGGCGACGGAGCCGGCCGCGCCCGCCGAGCCCGACCCCGCCGACGCCCCGCCCGAGGCGGGCTCCGGCGGCGAGGCCGACCGCGACGGCGAGGACGACACCGACGGCTCCGGCTCCGGCGGAACCGGGGGCCCCCGCAGCCTCGCCGAGGCGACCGGGCTCGACGAGGAGACGCTCACCGAGGAGATCCCCTCCGAGGGCGACGGCGCCGAGGGCTCGGCCGAAAGCGGCAAGGGCGAGGAGAAGCCGAAGCGCACCCGCGGCGGCCGCGGGCGCCGCGGCTCCAAGTCGAAGGAGAAGCCCGGCCGCGAGGGCGAGGCCAAGGCCGGCGCCGACAAGGAGCCCGCCAAGGCGAAGGCCAAGGGGGGCGACGGCGAGGACGAGCCCGACCCCGCCGAGGAGATCGAGCAGGCCGGCGCCGACGACCCGCGCGAGGAGATCCTCGAGCGCGAGCGGTTCCTCCGCCGGCGCCGCTACAAGATCCAGGACGTGATCAAGGTCCGCCAGATCATGCTCGTCCAGGTCGTCAAGGAGGAGCGCGGCAACAAGGGCGCGGCGCTCACCACCTATCTCTCGCTCGCCGGGCGCTATTGCGTGCTGATGCCCAACACCGCGCGCGGCGGCGGGATCAGCCGCAAGATCA
>CAZWDE010000457.1:0-2227 GCA_964632555.1 uncultured Limibaculum sp. | reverse complement strand
GCCGCCCTTCACGCGATACGCCTCGGTGCAGGAGAACACGAACTTGCCGTTGGCGATGTCCACCTGACCCCCGCCGAAATTCGTGGCGTAGATGCCGTCCTCGAGGCCGGCGAGGATCGAGGCGGGGTCCTCGGAGCCGGCCAGCATGATCGTGTTGGTCATCCGCGGCATCGGCACGTGGGCGTGGCTCTGGCGCCGGCCGTTGCCGGTGGGCGCCTGGCCCATCAGCCGGGCGTTCTGCCGGTCCTGCATGTAGCCGACGAGGCGGCCCTCCTCGATCAGCACCGTGCGCGAGGACGGCGTGCCCTCGTCGTCGACCGTCAGCGAGCCGCGGCGGTCCGGCAGGGTGCCGTCGTCGATCACCGTCACCTCGGGGGCCGCGACCATCTCGCCCATCAGCTCGGTGAAGGCCGAGGAGCCCTTGCGGTTGAAGTCCCCCTCGAGCCCGTGGCCGATCGCCTCGTGCAGCAGGATGCCGGGCCAGCCGGGGCCGAGGGCGACGTCCATCACGCCGGCGGGCGCGTCCTCGGCCTCGAGATTGACGAGGGCGATCCGCAGCGCCTCGTCGGCGACGGCGCGCCAGTGGCCGGGCTCGAGCAGCCCCGCGATGCCGTGGCGCCCGCCGCCGCCGGCGGTGCCGCTCTCGCGCCGGCCGTTCGCCTCGACGATCACCGAGACGGAGAGCCGCGCCATCGGGCGCGCGTCGCGCACCGAGCCGCCCTCGGGCCGCAGGATCTCGACCTCCTGAAGCGCGGCGGCGAGGCTTGCCGTCACCTGCACCACGCGCGGGTCGCGGCCGCGCAGATGCGCGTCGAGCTCGCGCAGCACGGCGATCTTGGCGGCGGCGCCGGCCTCGGCGACGGGATCGACGGCGGCGTAGCGCGCCGCGTTGGTGCCCGGCGGCGGGGCCGCGAGCGTGCCCCCGCCCTGACGGGCCGCGAGACGCGCGGTCTCGGCGGCGCGGCGGAGCGCGCCCTCCTCGAGCGTGCTGGCATGGGCATAGCCGGTCGCGGCGCCGGCGACGCAGCGCAGCCCGAAGCCCTCGGCCGCGTCGTAGCTCGCGGTGCGCAGCCGCCCGTCGTCGAAGCCGTAGACCTCCGAGCGGCGGCGTTCGAGGAACAGTTCGCCGTCGTCGGCGCCCGCCACCGCCTCGCGCAGGACGGCCAGCGCGCGCTCGCGGTCGAGCGCGTCCTCGAAGGGGCGGAAGGGGGTGTCCGGCGCCGATCCGGGCGCTGTCGTCGTGGTATCCATGATCTGCCTCAATCCGCCGCCGAGACCCGCCGGCCCCCGGCCGAGAAGCGGCACCATGCCGCAAAGCCTCCGCCTGTCCGGCCTCTCGCCCTACGTGATACAGCGACAGCGAAAAAGCAAACGCGCGCCCCCCGGCTCCGGCCCCGGCGCGCCCCAGACAGGACGGAGTGCACGATGCGACAGACCGCCCTCCTCGGCGCCGCGACCCTCGCGCTTCTCCCGACGCTGCCGGCGCTCGCACAGGAGACCCCGTCGCTCGGGAAGCCCGAGCCGGGCGGCACCAGCCTGCAGGCGCCGGCGACGACGCACATGGCCGACCTCGTGTGGCTCGACAACATGCTGCTGGTGATCATCACCGGCATCGTCGTGCTGGTGATGGGGCTCATCGGCTACGCGGTGTGGAAGTTCCGCGCCGACCGGAACCCCGAGCCGCAGACCTTCACGCACAACCCGAAGCTCGAGGTGGCCTGGACCGCGGTGCCCGTGCTGATCCTCGTGATCATCGCCGTGCCCTCGCTCCGGCTGCTCGAGACGCAGCTGACCATCCCAGAGCCGGAGCTCACCATCAAAGCGACCGGGTACCAGTGGTACTGGGGTTACGAGTATCCCGACCAGGGGGTCAGCTTCGACGCCTATCCGGTCGCCCTCTACGCGCAGACCGAGGAGGAGCGGCGCGAGGAGCTCGCCGAATACGGCTACTCGCCGGACGAGTATCTCCTGGCGACCGACAACCGGCTGGTCGTGCCGGCCGACACCAACGTGCATTTGCTCGTCACCGGCGGCGACGTGATCCACAACTGGGCGATGCCGGCCTTCGGGATCAAGACCGACGCCATCCCCGGCCGGATCAACGAGACGTGGTTCAACGTGTCCGAGCCCGGGCTCTATTTCGGCCAGTGCTCCGAGCTCTGCGGCATGAACCACGCCTACATGCCGATCACGGTCGAGGTGATGCCGCGCGAGGAGTACGAGGCGT
>CAZWDE010000456.1:0-2230 GCA_964632555.1 uncultured Limibaculum sp. | reverse complement strand
CTGATGGGCAAGCAGGCGATCGACAACGACATGAACGCCACGGGCCAGATGCTCGCCGCGCTCACCGGCTGGGCGCAGGCGACCTTCGCCTCGAGGATCGAGATGGGCGAGGGCGCGGCGAAGGTCACCCGCGAGGTCGACGGGGGCCTGCAGACCATCGAGGTGCGGCTGCCGGCCATCGTGACCGTCGACCTCAGGCTCAACGAGCCGCGCTACGCCTCGCTGCCCAACATCATGAAGGCGAAGAAGAAGCCGATGGACGTGAAGTCGCCGGCCGATCTCGGCGTCGACGTCACGCCGCGGCTGACGGTGCTCAAGGTGGACGAGCCGCCGGCGCGGCAGGCGGGCGTGCGCGTCGGCTCGGTGGGCGAGCTGATGGAGAAGCTCAAGAACGAGGCGGGGGTGATCTGATGGCGGTTCTTCTTCTGGCGGAGACGGTTGGCCCCGCGCTCGCGATGGACGCGACGGCGAAGGCGCTCACCGCGGCGAAGCCGCTCGGCCCGGTCACGGTGCTCTGCGCCTCGGAGGGGTGTCACGGCGACGCGGCCAAGGCGGCGGCGACGCTCGAGGGCGTCGAGCGCGTGCTCTGCGCCGACGCGCCCCATCTCGGGCACGGCCTGGCCGAGCCGGTGGCGGCGCTGATCGCCTCGCTGGCGGGCGACTACACCCACATCGTCGCGCCCGCGACCGCGCATGCGAAGAACGTGATGCCGCGCCTCGCCGCGCTGCTCGACGTGATGATCCTCTCGGACGTGATCGAGGTCGTCGATGCCGAGACCTTCGTGCGCCCGATCTACGCCGGCAACGCGATCCAGACCGTGCGCTCGGCCGACCCGAAGAAGCTGGTGACGATCCGCACCTCGGGCTTCGACGCGGCGGCCGTCGGCGGCGCCGCGCCGGTCGAGACCGTCGAGGTGCCGGGCGATCCGGGCCTGTCCTCCTGGATCGAGGACAGCGTGGTGGCCTCCGACCGGCCCGAGCTCACCTCGGCCAAGATCGTGATCTCGGGCGGCCGCGGGCTCGGCTCCAAGGAGAACTTCGCGCTGATCGAGAAGGTGGCGGACAAGCTCGGGGCGGCCACCGGGGCCTCGCGCGCCGCGGTCGATTCGGGCTACGCGCCCAACGACTGGCAGGTGGGCCAGACCGGCAAGGTGGTGGCGCCCGATCTCTACATCGCGGTGGGGATCTCGGGCGCGATCCAGCACCTCGCCGGCATGAAGGACAGCAAGGTGATCGTCGCGATCAACAAGGACGAGGAGGCGCCGATCTTCCAGGTGGCCGATTACGGCCTCGTCGGCGATCTCTTCGACCTGCTGCCGCAGCTCGAGAAGGAGCTCGGCTGACCCTGCGAGACGGCCAGTTGGGGCGCGGCGGATTGGCGGCGCCCCGCGTGCAACTCTTGCAAATTCCGCGCGCGCCCGCATAATCCTGCTGCACCGCACAAAGACGGCGGGCGGGGATAAGGGAATGGCCGCATGGAGATCCGCACCGTCGGCGTGATCGGCGCCGGGCAGATGGGCGCCGGCATCGCGCAGGTCTTCGCGCAGTCGGGCTACGACGTGCTGCTCAACGACATCAGCCAGGAGGCGCTCGACACCGGCCTCGACCGGATCGAGAAGGGCATGCGCCGGCAGGTCGAGAAGGGCCGGATCACCGCCGAGTTCGTCGACGAGACGCTGAAGCGGCTGACCGGCACCACCGAGCTGCCCCGCCTCGGCCCCTGCGACCTCATCATCGAGAGCGCGACCGAGAACGAGGAGATCAAGCGGAAGATCTTCGGCGGGCTCGCCGACCATCTGGGCGAGCGCACGCTGCTCACCACCAACACCTCGTCGATCTCGATCACCCGCCTCGCCTCCTCGACCGACCGGCCCGAGCGCTTCATGGGCCTGCATTTCATGAATCCCGTGCCGGTGATGCAGCTCGTCGAGCTGATCCGCGGCATCGCCACCGACGACGCCACCTTCCAGACGATGAAGGGCGTGGTCGAGAAGATCGGCAAGACCGCCGCGATCGCCGAGGACTTCCCGGCCTTCATCGTCAACCGCATCCTGCTGCCGATGATCAACGAGGCGATCTACACGCTCTACGAGGGGGTCGGCTCGGTCACCTCGATCGACACGGCGATGAAGCTCGGCACCAACCATCCGATGGGGCCGCTCGAGCTCGCCGATTTCATCGGGCTCGACACCTGCCTCGCGATCATGAACGTGCTGCATGACGGGCTGGC
>CAZWDE010000455.1:0-2233 GCA_964632555.1 uncultured Limibaculum sp. | reverse complement strand
TCTCGCGCTCCTCGAAGCCCCAGAGCGGCGGCGTGAGCGCGCCGACGTCCATCGCCTGCGTGGTGACGTTGAGGAGATGATTGAGAACGCGGCCGATCTCGCAGAAGAGCACGCGGACGAGCTGCCCGCGCATCGGCACGTCGACGCCGATCAGCCGCTCGATGGCGAGGCACCAGGCGTGCTCCTGGTTCATCGGCGCGACATAGTCGAGCCGGTCGAAATAGGGCAGGTTCTGGAGATAGGTGCGGCTCTCCATCAGCTTCTCGGTGCCGCGATGCAGCAGCCCGATATGCGGGTCGACGCGCTCGACGATCTCGCCGTCGAGCTCGAGCACGAGGCGCAGCACGCCGTGCGCCGCCGGGTGTTGCGGCCCGAAATTCAGGTTGAAGTTGCGGATCCGCTGCTCGCCGGTGAGAACGTCCGCCTTGGTGCCGTCCATCATCTGCCTCTCCTCGGCCCGCTCAGAGCGCCGGCCCCTCGGCGACGCGGAAGAGCTTGGCGATCACGCGCCACGCGCCGTCGATCTCGAGAAAGTTGAGCTGGTCCTCGAAGCGCCGCCCGGGAACCGCGACCTCGAGGCGCACGAAGGCCATCTCGCCGGTCACGATGACCTCGCGGATCGCATAGTCCGGCGGGCCCTCGCCGGGCTCGCGCGAGCCCACGCGCTCGAGGAAGGTCGCCCGCGGCATGTCGACCAGCGCGCCGTCGGCCGCCACGCCGTAGAGGTGGCTCGCCTCGTGGAAGATGCGCGCGCAGGTCTCGGCGTCGGCGTGCCAGAGCGCGGCGCAGTAGGCCTCGGCAGCGGCCCGCACGGCGGCCTCGGCGTCGGTCTCGTTCGTCGTCACGGCGTCGGCCATCTCAGCCCTCCTCGGGTCGGTCGCCGGGCCAGGGCCGGAACGCCATGGTCCAGATCAGGATGAACGCGACCAGCGGGATGAAGCCCGGCAGCGCCAGCCACTTGCTGAGCCCGAAGCGGGGCAGCAGGCGCCACAGCGCGATCACGTTGACGAAGAACACGACGAGCAGGATGACCTGCGCGATGCCGGGACCCATTCAGCCCTCCCGCTTCGCCACTTCGGGGTTTTTCTCGTCGCCCGGCAGGATGTAGTCGGCGCCCTCCCAGGGCGACATGAACTCGAAGGTGCGGTATTCCTGCACGAGGCTCACCGGCTCGTAGACCACGCGCTTCGCCGTCTCGTCGTAGCGCACCTCGGTGTAGCCCGTGGTGGGGAAGTCCTTGCGGAGCGGATGGCCGCGGAACCCGTAGTCGGTGAGGATCCGGCGCAGGTCCGGGTGCCCGGAGAACAGGATCCCGTACATGTCGAACACCTCGCGCTCGTACCAGTTGGCCGAGGGGTGGATGTCGGTGATCGACGGGATCACGTCCTCCTCGCCGCAGGACAGCTTCACCCGGACCCGGTGGTTCCGGCGCATCGACAGGAAGTGGTAGACCACCTCGAAGCGGTTGTCGCGCTCGGGATAGTCGACCGCCGTAATGTCGATCAGCGTGGTGAAGGCGCAGGCGGCGTTGTCGGTCAGGTGGCGCACGAGCCCGCGCAGCCCCGACACCGTGGTCGTCACGGTGAGCTCGCCGAGGCGGATCGCGTGATCGTCCACTTCGTCGGGGCGGCTCGCCGCGATCATCTCGCCGAGCTCCTCGAGAGGCGCGTCCATGGCGGTCTCCTCAGCGGACGATGGTGCCGGTGCGGCGGATCTTGCGCTGCAGCTGCAGCAGCCCGTAGACCAGCGCCTCGGCCGTCGGCGGGCAGCCCGGCACGTAGATGTCGACCGGCACGATCCGGTCGCAGCCCCGCACCACCGAATAGCTGTAGTGGTAGTACCCCCCGCCATTGGCGCAGGACCCCATCGACACGACGTAGCGCGGCTCGGGCATCTGGTCGTAGACCTTGCGGAGCGCCGGGGCCATCTTGTTGCAGCGGGTGCCCGCCACCAGCATGACGTCGGACTGACGCGGGCTCGGCCGGAAGACCACACCGAGCCGGTCCATGTCGTAGCGGCTCGCTGCAGCCTGCATCATCTCGACCGCGCAGCAGGCGAGGCCGAAGGTCATCGGCCAGAGCGAGCCCGCCCGCGCCCAGGTGACCAGCCGCTCGGCCTGGGTCACCAGGTAGCCGCGGTCGGCGATCCGCGAGCTGACCTCGTCAAAGAAGCGGGCGTCGGTGTCAACGGCGCGCTCGAGCGTGGGGTCGGCGCGGGCGGTTACTCCCATTCG
>CAZWDE010000454.1:0-2260 GCA_964632555.1 uncultured Limibaculum sp. | reverse complement strand
GAGAGGGCGGCCCCCGCCCTCGCTCGCGGCTACCTAGGCGATCGCGCCGGGGCTGTCCAGACGGATTTCGCCGGATCCCCGGCGCCCGGCCCGGCCCTCACTCGGCAACCGCGCGCTCGGCGATCGCGGCGAAGATCGCGTCGAGCTCCTCGGCCACGGCGGCGAGCTCCGCCCCGCCCTCCTCGGCATAGGGCGCGAAGACGTGGGACGGCGTCTTGTAGGAGAGCGTCGCCGTGCCGTCGGCGTCCTCGGTCACGTAGAGGCGGATCGGCGCCTCGATCATCGCCGGCACCGAGGCGCGCACGGCCCGGACCGCGAAATCGTTGCGGAACACGCCGAGCACGCGGTTGCCCGGGATCGTCTCGCCCCGCTGCGCGGCGACCTCGGTGGGCCCCGCCTCGGTGACGAGGCCCATCTTCTCGGCCGCGATCGCGGCGCGCGTGCGCTCGAGGAGCGCGTCGTAGGCGAGGCCCGTGTCGTGCACCGCCCAGCCCTCGCGGGGCGCGACAGACCCCGCGGAGGCGGCGGTGGCGGCGGCGAGCAGCAGGACGGCGCCGGCGGCGGCGAGGATGCGGTGGGTCATGGCGGTCTCCTTCTCGGTGGGATCAGGTGGGGTGCGCGTCAGGCGGGGCGTGGCGCGCGATCGGCGGGTCGATGCGGAGCGCGGCGCGCAGGCGCAGCCCGACAGCCGATCCCGCGACGCCGAAGACGAGCCACCAGAGCCCGTGCAGCGAGCCCGAGACGAGCCCGCCGAGCAGCGCGCCGATGTTGCAGCCGAAGGCGAGGCGCGCGCCGTAGCCCATCATCAGGCCGCCGACGATGGCGGTCGCCAGCTCGGCGCCCGAGAGGCGGGCGGTCGGGCGGAAGCGCCCGGCGAGCCCGGCCGCGCCCATCGCGCCGAGGAGGATCCCGAGATTCATCACCGAGATGCGGTCCGCGAGCACGCTGCGGTCGAGCTGGTCCGCGCGCCAGCCCTGCCAGTAGCCCCAGCCGCGCACCGGCACCCCGACGGTCTCGAGCGCCTGCGCGCCCCAGAGCGCGAAGCCCGAGGTGACGCCCCAGGGCCGCTCGAAGAGCAGGAACGAGGCGACGCCGACCGCCGCGAGCGCCGCCGCGCCGGCGCTCCGCGACCACGGGCCCCGGAGCAGCGAGCGCGTGCGCGAGGGCCGCTCGAGCGCGCCGTGGGCCCGGCGCTCGGCGGCGGCGCTGAGCGCCGCGATCCCGCCGAGGAGCGCCAGCAGCCCGGCGAGCGCTCCGGGCGGCCCGAGGAGCGCGATCAGCGAGACCGGCGGCAGGCTCGGCACGCCGAACGTCTCGTCGAGCCGGAACCAGACCTCGTGGAGATGCGCCGTCGCGGCCACCGACCCCGCGACGAAGGCCGCGAGGGTGACGACCATCCGGCTCGATCCCCCGCCCGCGGTGAAGAGGGTGCCCGAGGCGCAGCCCCCGCCCAGCTGCATGCCGATCCCGAAGAGGAACGCGCCGAGCGCGCTCGCCGCGCCCATCGGCATCACCACGGGGTGCATGGTCCAGCCCGTCAGCGGCGCGTAGCCGATCAGCGGATAGGTCGCGGCGGCGGTGAGCCCGATCAGCAGGCACTGCGCGCGGATGCCCGCGCCGCGCCGCTCGCGGAGGAACCGGCGCCAGCCGCCGGTGAAGCCGAAGGCGGCGTGGTAGAGCGCCACGCCGGCCAGCGCGCCGACGAGCGCGCCCGCCGCCTGCGCGGCCCCCCGCCCGTCGAGCGCGTCGCGGGCCTCGTGAGCGAGCGCGCCGAGCGCGGCGAGCGCCGCCGCGGCGACCCCGACGACCGCCCATTGCGTGGCCGCGCCGCCCGCTGGTGCCTCGCTCATCCGGCCCTCCCGGCGCGCCGCCTCGCGCCCGCGTCATTCTCCGGCGTTATGTCGTGAAATGTGCACGGAAGACTGTCACAAAGGGGTGAGGCGCGGTCGTCGTGTCGCGGTGCTAGAAGCATTTGCACCGTGGCTCGCTCGCAACGCACGGAAACGGAATGACCGACCACGAGGACAGCTTCGGCCTGACGATCACGCTCGACGACGCCGGCGCCCGCGCCGACTGGGACGCGGCGATCCATGCCTTCCTGCGCCACGGCTGCGACACCGTCGACCGGCTCGACCGCGCGCTGGCGGCTGCGCCCGGCTTCGCGATGGGCTGGGCCGCCAAGGGGCTGATGCTGCTGCTGCTCGGGCGGCGCGAGCTGGCCGGCCCGGCGCGCGCGGCGCTCCGGCGCGCCCGGGCGGCG
>CAZWDE010000453.1:0-2278 GCA_964632555.1 uncultured Limibaculum sp. | reverse complement strand
CGTTCGCGTCGTTCTGCACGAGCGTCTCGAGGATCGCCTCGCGGTCCGCGACATAGCCGTCCCAGCTGTCGAGGTTGTAGGGGAAGGTCTGGCTCTGGTCGAACAGCGCCTCCTGCTCCGGGCTCAGCGTGCCGCCCTCAAGGAGGATCGTCACCGCCTCGAGATAGGCGGGGATCGTCGAGGGATCGAAGAGCGCCTGCGCCGGCAGGTCCATCCGCGCCATCAGGGTCTGGCTGCCGATCACCTGCCAGATCGCGTCCGAGCCCGCCACGAGCTCGGCGAACTCGGCGATCTGGTCGTCGCCCACCATGTCGCGGTCGGGGTCGTTCGCCTCGGCGAGCAGCGTCGTCGCCGCGAGCTGCACGACGAAGCCCTGGTCTGCCGCGAGCGCCGCCACCTGCGCGGGATCGGCGATGTCCACGCCCTCCGGCACGAGTTCGGGGAAGCGCTGCAGGTCGGCGGCGAAGGCCGCGCCCGTGGTGTCCTCCGCATAGCCGGTGACGATCCCCAGGATCTCCGCCTGCACGTCGCTGCCGAGCGTCTCGTCGCGCGCCGAGAGCCGGGTCTCGAACATCGTCAGGTCGAGCAGGTCGCCGAACTCGAAGCTCCGCCCGTAGTCGAAGAGCTCGCCCTCGGGCGTCCGCGTCGGGTTCCAGCGGTGATAGACCTCGAGCGCCATGTCGCGGCGGGTCTCCCAGTCGCCCTCGGTCTCCGGCTGGTGGTTCTCCGCGCCCGTCGCCCAGGCGTCGTTGGCGGTCTCGTGGTCGTCCCACATCACGATCATCGGGCCGGTGGCGCGCACCGCCTGCAGGTCCGCGTCGCGCGTGTACTGGGCGTAGCGCGCGCTGTAGTCCGCCTCGGTCAGCAGCTCGGCGTTCGGCCGCGGCACGCGGTTGATCTCGCCGGCGCGGTCGGGATCCACCGGGAACACGCCGTTCGCGTATTCGTAGATGTAGTCGCCGAGGAAGATCGACACGTCGAAGCCCCGCGCCGCCGCCTCGGCATAGGGGTTGAAGAACCCGGCCGGCAGGTTGGAGCAGGAGAACACCGCGAAGGTGATCGCGTCGAGCTCGCCCTCGGGCAGTGTCGAGGTCTGCCCGATGTCCGAGGTCTCGCCGTTGGCGGTGAAGCGGTAGAAATACTCGCCCCCCGCCTCGAGCCCGTCGGCGATCACCTTGACGGTGTAGTCCTCCTCGGCCACCGCGCTGGCCGCCCCGGTCGCGACGATCTCCGCGAAGTCCGGGTCGGTCGCGACCTCCCAGGTCACGGGCACCGCCGCGCCGTCCTCCTCGGGGCGCGCGTGGGTCCAGAGCACCACCGAGGTCGCGTCCGGGTCGCCCGAGGCGACGCCGAACCCGAAGGTCGCCGGCGCGAAGTCCTCGATCGTCAGGCCCTCGGCCCCGGTCACGTCGAGGGCGGCCTGCGCCGTGGGGTCGCCCGCGACCGCCACGATCGCCTCGGCCCGGCTCGCCCCGCCTTCGAGATCGGCCACCACGGCGGCGACCTCCGCCTCGGTCGGCTCCCGGCCATAGGCGCGCGCGAGCAGCGCCGTCGCGAAGGCCGCATCCTCGGCGATCCCGGCGATCCCGTCCGCGCCCTCGCGCGTCAGCAGGAAGCCCTCGGCGATGTCGGCGAGCGTTGCGGTCCCCTCCTCGAGCGCCGCGGCCCAGTAGGCGAGCCCGTTGGCGTCCGCGTCGCGGTCGAGGATCACGGGATAGAGGCGCGCGAGCGTCGCGAGATCGCTCGCCGGGTCGGTCACGAGTGTCGGCATGTTCTGTCCCCTCCGGTCGCGGAGCGCGCGGCCCCGCCCGCCGGCAGCCCTGTCAGAGCCGGATCACAGTTTCGTGACATCGGCGGGTCCGCGGTGTCGCTCCGGCGGCGCGCGGCTTCGGCCTTGCCTGTCCGCGGCGCTTGGGCTACCGGCACCGGGGCCGCGCGGGCGCGGTCGCGGAAGAGGGGCGCGCGATGTCCATACCGCAGTCGGGCGGCGGTCCGGTCGAGAGCCGCGCCGATCTCGTCCGCTACCTCGAGCGCGGCTGCAAGCCGGACGAGGCGTGGCGCATCGGCACCGAGCACGAGAAGTTCGGCTACGATCTCGCGACCCTGAAGCCGTTGCCCTATGACGGGCCCTGCTCGGTGCGCGCCGTGCTCGAGGGGCTGCGCGACCGCTACGGCTGGGCCCCGGTCCGGGAGGGCGACAATCTCATCGGCCTCTCGAAGGCGGGCGCCAACGTCTCGCTCGAGCCGGGCGGCCAGCTCGAGCTCTCCGGCGCGCCGC
>CAZWDE010000452.1:0-2288 GCA_964632555.1 uncultured Limibaculum sp. | reverse complement strand
CCGCCGCCGCCCATGGCTCTCCGCTGGGCGCCGAGGAGATCGCCGGCGCCCGCGCGGCGATCGGCTGGAGCGCCGGTCCCTTCGAGATCCCAGGCGAGGTGGCCAAGCTCTGGAGCGCGGCCGGCGCAAGGAGCGCGACGCTGAGGGAGAGCTGGGCGCAACGCTTCGCCAAGCTCTCGGGCCGCAAACAATCCGAATTCCAACGCCAGATCGCGGGCGTGGTCCCCAAATCTCTCTCCGCCGCAGTCAAACGCGCCAAGGCGGCGCTTGCGGACAACCCTGAAGCCATGGCGACCCGCAAGGCCAGCGAGCGGGCGCTGAAGGTTCTGGCCGAGGAGATCCCGGAGCTGGCGGGCGGCTCGGCGGATCTGACCGGCTCGAACAACACCAAGATCCCGGCGCTCTCCCCGGTGAGCGCCGGTGATTTCTCCGGCGGCTACATCTATTACGGCATCCGCGAGCACGCCATGGCGGCGGCGATGAACGGCATGGCGCTGCATGGCGGCGTCGCGCCCTATGGCGGCACCTTCCTCTGCTTCGCCGACTACGCGCGCCCCGCGATCCGGCTCGCGGCGCTGATGCACCGGCGCGTGGTCTTCGTGATGACGCACGACTCGATCGGGCTCGGCGAGGACGGGCCGACGCACCAGCCGGTCGAGCATCTCGCCATGCTGCGCGCCACGCCGGGGCTTCTCGTGTTCCGCCCCGCCGACGCCGTGGAGACCGCCGAGGCGTGGGAGATCGCGCTTTCCGACCGCCGCCCGTCGGTGCTCGCGCTCACCCGGCAGGGGCTGCCGGCGGTGCGCACCGAGCACGTGAGCCGCAACGAGGTGGCGCGCGGCGCCTATGTCCTCGCCGAAAGCGGGGGCAAGCGCCGGGCGATCCTGCTGGCCACCGGCTCGGAGGTGTCGATCGCGCTCGAGGCGAAGGCCGCGCTCGAGGCCGAGGGCATCGGCACGCGCGTCGTCTCGATGCCCTGCTGGGAGCTCTTCGCGGCGCAGGACGAGGCCTATCGCCGCCGGGTGTTGCCGCCCGGGCCGGTGCGCGTCGGCGTCGAGGCGGGGGTGGCGACCGGCTGGCACGAATGGCTCTGCGGCGAGCGCGGCGCGGCGAAGAAGGCGGGCTTCGTGGGCATGTCGGGCTTCGGCGCCTCGGCCCCCTACGAGCACCTCTACCAGCATTTCGGCATCACCGCCGAGGCGGTCGCGACCCGCGTGCGCAGCCTCCTCTAGCGGTCACGTGCCGGGCGCTTGGCGGGCGTGCGGCGGAGCGTGCGCGGCCGGCCGCGGCGCGCGCGCTCGATCTCGCCGGGGCGCCAGAGATTGAGCGGGATCAGCAGCAGGTGCAGGACCGCGACCGGCGCGAGGTCGCCGAGATAGCCGTCGGCGAAGAAGACCACGTTGCTGAGCAGCGCCGTCACGCGCAGCGCCACCATCGACGTCATGAAGAACGCCAGCAGCACGAGCGCGGCCGCGACGAAGCCGACGAGGTCGAGCGCCGTCATGCCGCTCCGCCCCGCGCGGGCGGCGGGCGTCCGGCCGCGGCGGACGCCGCGCCCACTCAGGCGCTCACGCGACCGGGCCGCCCCCCGCCCCGCCCGAAATGCAGGACCAGGAACAGGTCGAGGGGCGTCACCAGGAGGTTCCACGAACAGAGCCAGACGAGATCGCTGAGGACACCCGTCGCCCGCCAGGCCGCGAGCTTCGAGACCACGCCGAAGACGTGGCCGACACGGATGAGCGTCACGAAGGCCGGGCTTTTGCCGACCGCCGCGCGGACCCGCAGCATGCGTGCGATCGACCAGTCCCAGCTGGCCGAGAAGACGATGAGCATCAGGGCTTCGGCGATTTCGTAATCTCGCATGGAGCGTGCCTTTTCCTCGATGGATGCGGGCGAAGGGCCGGGGCGGCGCCCGGGGGTCAGGCGGCGTAGCGCCCGCTGAGGCAGATCGCGATCACCGCGTCGTCCGAGCGGCGGCGGGCGATCGAGGTGAGTTCGACGGATGCCGCAGGGCCGATGCCGGCCGCCGCGACGGCGCAGCCCACCTCGAGGGTGTCCCCCTCGTCGATGTTCCCGAAACAGTGGATCTCGCGCGCGGACCGCCCGATCATCGGGCGCGGCGGCGGCAGCGCGGCCCGTTCGGCCCGCTCGATCGCCTCGACGAAATTGGCGAAGTACATCAGCCCCATCCCGTTGAAATGCGCGGGCCCGAAAACATCGAGCCGCGCCTGCCGGGCGGGCGCGCGGGGCGATGCGGCCCTCGCCGCGCGGCCGCGGGCGCGCAGGAC
>CAZWDE010000451.1:0-2303 GCA_964632555.1 uncultured Limibaculum sp. | reverse complement strand
GCTCTCGATCACGTCCGGGTAGAGCGTGCCCTGGGCGAGAAAGGCCGCGTCGATCCCGCGGGCGTGCTCCTCGAACACCTCGACGAAGAGCCGGCCGATGGTCTTGCGCTTGTCCTCGGGGTCGGTGACGCCGGCGAGCGCGTCGAGGAAGCGGTCGGCCTCGTCGGCATGGACGAGCGGGATGTTGTAATGGTCGCGGAACAGCGTCACCACCTGCTCGGCCTCGCCGGCGCGCAGGAGCCCGTGATCGACGAAGACGCAGGTCAGCCGCTCGCCCAGCGCCTCGTGCAGCAGCACCGCCGTCACCGAGCTGTCGACCCCGCCCGAGAGCCCGCAGATCACCCGCGCCTCGCCCACCTGCGCGCGCACCCGCTCGATCGCCTCGTCGCGGAAGGCGGCCATCGTCCAGTCGCCCGCCATGCCGGCGACGCGGAAGACGAAGTTGCGCAGGATCCGGGCGCCCTGCGGGGTGTGCACCACCTCGGGATGGAACATCAGCCCGTAATAGCCCCGCGTCGGGTCGGCCAGCACGGCGAAGGGCGCCCCGGGCGAGGCGCCCTCGACGCGAAAGCCGGGCGGCAGCGCCGTCACCCGGTCGCCGTGGCTCATCCACACCTCGACCGGCTGACCGGGCTCGGCCACGCCCTCGAAGAGCGCGGACGGGCGGTCGAGCCGCACCTCGGCACGCCCGAACTCGCGGTGGTGCCCGCCCTCGGCGCGGCCGCCCAGCTGGTGCACCATCACCATCTGGCCGTAGCAGATGCCGAGCACCGGCACGCCGCTCTCGAAGATCGCCGGGTCGGCGCGCGGGCTGCCCGCGTCCTCGACCGAGGCCGGGCCGCCCGAGAGGATGACGGCCCGCGGCGCGAGGCGCGCGAGGAGCGCGCGGTCGGCCCGGTCGAACGGGTGGATCTCGCAATAGACGCCCGCCTCGCGCAGCCGCCGCGCGATCAGCTGCGTGACCTGGCTGCCGAAATCGACGATCAGGCAGGTCTCGTGCGCGGTCTCGGGGGCGGTGTGGGCGGCGGTCTCGACCGGCATCGGGCAATCTCGGCGGGGAACGGCCGGGGCGGGCCCGGCGCGCCCTCTATAGGCGGTCGGCCGCGCGCTGTCACGGGCGCGGCGGTCGCGCCCTCGGGGCGTGCGGCGGCCGGCGCCCGGACTTCGGCGACGCCGTTCATGGCGGGGCGACTGCGGCGTCGATGTCACGCGAGCGCGCGATGTCGCTCGGAGGCCACCGAGGGGCGAAAACCGCCCTCAAGCCGGCCCCCAATCGCGTCATTGGGGTGGGTCTCGGGATCGGTCGCGGCGACCGCCGCGCGGCGTGTGGAATGGGAGACGGGGCATGCAGGATGTCGGCAGCGAGACGGGCGCGCGGCGGCGGGCGCGCGGCGGAGGCGGCGCCGCGCGGCGGGCCGAACGCTCGGCGCCGCGCCATGAGGTCGCCCGGGCGATCGACCGCCGGATCCCGAATTTCGAGATCCTGAACGCCGAGGCGGTCGAGATCATCGAGGCCAATGCCGAGACGGTGCTCGAGGAGATCGGCGTCGCCTTCGTCGACAACCCGCCGGCGCTCGCGCTGTGGCGCGAGGCGGGGGCGGAGGTGCGCGGCGAGCGGGTGCACATCCCCAAGGGGCTGGCGCGAACGCTGATCGCGACGGCCCCGTCGCGCTTCACTCAGGCCGCGCGCAACCCCGAGCGCTCGGTGGAGATCGGCGGCGCGCGCATGGTCTGCGCGCCGGTCTACGGGCCGCCCTTCGTGCGCAGCCTCGAGGGCGGGCGGCGCTACGCCACGATCGCCGACTTCCGCGACTTCGTGAAGGTCGTCTACCAGTCGAAATGGCTGCACCATTCGGGCGGGACGCTCTGCGAGCCGACCGACGTGGCGGTCAACAAGCGCCATCTCGACATGCTCTACGCGCACATGACGCTCTCCGACAAACCCTATATGGGCTCGGTGACCGACCCGGCGCGGGCGGCCGATTCGGTCGCGATGTCGGAGATCCTGTTCGGCGGCGCGCTGCCCGAGCAGCCGGTGATGACCTCGCTCATCAACATCAACTCGCCGCTCACCTTCGACAGCGTGATGATGGGCGCGCTCGAGGTCTACGCCCGCTCCGGGCAGGCCTGCATCGTCTCGCCCTTCATCGTCGGCGGGGCGATGGCGCCGGTGACGGTGGCGGGCACGCTGACCCAGCTGCTCGCCGAGTGCATGGCGGGCAGCGCCGATGCCCAGCTCGTGCGCCCCGGCGCGCCGGTGATCTTCGGCGCCTTCGTCACCTCGATCGACATGAACTCGGGCG
>CAZWDE010000450.1:0-2304 GCA_964632555.1 uncultured Limibaculum sp. | reverse complement strand
GACACGGCCGAACCCGTTTGCCGACTGCCGAGCCATGCGCCGCGCCCAAGGGCGCGTTCAGGCCAGACCCGAGCCAGCCGCCTCAAGTCGCGGGACGATCTCAATGATTGCAAGAGGTTGATGGTACGCCCTAGGGGACTCGAACCCCTGTTTCCGCCGTGAGAGGGCGGCGTCCTAGACCACTAGACGAAGGGCGCCCGGGGGCGCGGCGCTGGTACGCCCTACGGGACTCGAACCCGTGTTTCCGCCGTGAAAGGGCGGCGTCCTAGACCGCTAGACGAAGGGCGCGCAGCGCCGACGCCGCGCGACATAGCGGCTCCCCCGGGCGGGTGCAAGGGCGAATTTCACGCCGGCGCCGCGTCCTCGAGGCGCAAGGTCGCCCGCCGGCGCCCGCCCCAGTCGTCGATCTCGAGCCGTCCGGCGACGTGGAGCGCCACCCCCGAGCCGGCCGCGGCGTCGAGAAACGCGGCGATGCCGGCCTCCTCCGCGCGGAACGCCACCGCCTCGAGCGCCGGCCCCGAGGCGCCCCGCAGGCGGAGCCGCCGGTGGCCGTCGCCCATCGCGCGGAGCCCCTCGGCCCGCACGCCCGCGAGAGCGAGCCGCGGCGCCGGGTTCGCCTGGCCATAGGGGCCGGCGCCGTCGAGCGCGCCGACGAGACCGGCGGTCGCGGCACCGGGCGCCACGGCCCCGTCGATGGCGAGATCGCGCGGCCCGCCGAGCCCCGCGCCCTGCCGCGCGAGCCGTCGCTCGAGCGCCGCCATCGCCTCGGGCACCGCCCCGGCCGCGACGGTGAGCCCGGCCGCCATCGCGTGCCCGCCGCCCTTCGCGATCAGCCCCTCGGCGGCAAGACCGGCGACCGCCGTGCCGAGATCGACGCCCGCGACCGACCGGCCCGAGCCGCGCCCGGTCCCGCCCTCGATCCCGATCACCACGGCGGGGCGGGCGAAGCGCTCCTTGAGACGGCTCGCGACGATCCCGACGACCCCGGCGTGCCAGCCCTCCGCCGCCGCCCAGACGAGCGGGCCCTCCGCCCCCTGCGCCTCCACCGCGGCGGTCGCCGCCGAGAGCACCGCCGCCTCGACCGCCCGCCGCTCGCGGTTGAGCGCGTCGAGCCGGGCCGCGAGCGCCGCCGCCTCGCGCGGGCAGCGCGTCGCGAGCAGGCGCCGGCCGAGATCGGCCTCGCCGATCCGCCCGCCCGCGTTGATCCGCGGGCCGAGCGCGTAGCCGAGATCGCGTGCGGTCGGCGGCGCCGTCAGGCCGGCGACATCGGCGAGCGCGGCGAGGCCCGGGCGGCCCCGGCGCGCGAGCACCGCGAGGCCCTGCCGCACGAAGGCGCGGTTGAGCCCGGTGAGCGGGGCCACGTCGGCCACCGTGGCGAGCGCCACGAGATCGAGCCGGGCCATCAGGTCGGGCTCCGGGCGCGCCCGGAACGCCCCGCGGCGGCGCAGCGCCCGGTTGGCCGCGACAAGCAGCAGGAAGGCGACCCCCGCCGCCGAGAGCGCGCCGAGCCCCGAGCCGCAGTCCGGCCGGTTGGGATTGACGACCGCCAGCGCCGGCGCGAGCGGACCCTCGGCGAGGTGGTGGTCCACCACGATCACGTCGGCGCCCGCCGCCCGCGCCGCCGCGACGGGCTCCACCGAGCCGCTGCCGCAGTCGAGGCAGAGCACGAGGCCGTGACGGCGGCCGAGCTCGCGCATCGCCGACGGGTTGGGGCCGTAGCCCTCGCCGATCCGGTCGGGGATGTAGGGCGTCGCGGCGAGGCCGAGCTCGGCCAGCCAGTCCTCGAGCAGCGCGACCGAGGCGCCGCCGTCGACGTCGTAGTCGCCGAACAGCGCAATCCGCTCGCCCCGCGTCACCGCGTCGGCCAGGCGCTCGGCGGCGGCGTCCATGTCGGCGAGCGTCGAGGGGTCGGGCATCAGCTCGCGCAGCCGCGGCGCGAGATAGGCGCCGGCCGCGTCGGGCGCGACGCCGCGGGCCGCGAGGACGCGGCCGACGATCTCGGGCACCTCCGCGGCCTGCGCGATCGCCTGCCCGAGGCGCTCGACCGCCGGGCTCGGGCCCACCCAGCGCCGCCCCGTGGCCGACCGCGCCACGCCGAGAAATGCCGGCCTCTCATCCATACAAGATGGATGACACGATCGAGGCGCGACCGCAAGATCTGGCAGGCGCCCCCCGCATCTTGAGCCATACCGCCCCGCCCGGCTGCGTCGACACCGGGTGCGCCGGCGCCGGTCGCGGCCCGGGGAGGGCGGCGGCGGCGTCCATGTCGGCGAGCGTCGAGGGGTCGGGCATCAGCTCGCGCAG
>CAZWDE010000449.1:0-2308 GCA_964632555.1 uncultured Limibaculum sp. | reverse complement strand
GATCAAGTCGTTCATCAAGCGGGTGAACGGCAACTCGCTCTGGCCGCGGCCGCAGGTGGTGGTCTGCGTGCCCTTCGGCGCGACGGCCGTCGAGGAGCGGGCGATCGAGCAATCCGTGCTCAGCGCCGGGGCGCGGAAAGCCTATCTGATCCCCGAGCCGATCGCGGCGGCGATCGGCGCCGGGCTGCCGATCACCGAGCCGACGGGCAGCATGATCGTCGACATCGGCGGCGGCACCACCGAGGTCGCGGTGCTCTCGCTCTCGGACATCGTCTACGCGAAGTCCGTGCGCGTCGGCGGCGACAAGATGGACGAGGCGGTGATCAGCCACATGCGCCGCCAGCACAACCTGCTGATCGGCGAGGCCTCGGCCGAGAAGATCAAGAAGACCATCGGCACGGCGCGGATGCCCGCCGACGGGGTCGGCCAGTCGATCGTGATCCGCGGGCGGGACCTCCTCAACGGCGTGCCCAAGGAGCAGGAGATCACCCAGGCGCAGATCGCCGAGGCGCTGACCGAGCCGGTGCAGCAGATCGTCGAATCGGTGATGGTCGCGCTCGAGGCGACGCCGCCCGATCTCGCGGCCGACATCGTCGACAACGGCGTGATGCTGACCGGCGGGGGCGCGCTGCTCGGCGATCTCGACCTCGCGCTCCGCGAGCAGACCGGGCTCGCGATCTCGGTGGCCGAGGAGCCGCTCCACTGCGTCGCGCTCGGCACGGGCAAGGCGCTCGAGCATCTCGACCGGCTGACCCACGTGATGAAGATCAGCGTCTGAGGGAGGGCACGTGGCGCGACCGGGCCGGGCGACCGACGCCGAGGAGGGCATCGCGCGGGCGGTGCGGCGGATCGTCGTCGGCGCCATCGTGGTCGCGGGGCTCGTGCTCTTCGTGCTCTGGCGCACCGACAATCCCCGCCTCGAGCAGGTGCGCGCGGGGCTCGTCGACCGGCTGAGCCCGGCCTTCGCGCTGGTCACCGAGCCGATCTCGATGGCGGCCGACCTGCTGCGCGACGGGCAGAGCTTCCTCGACGTGCACGCCGAGAACCGCGAGCTCCGCCGCGACATCCAGCGCCTGCACGCCTGGCGCGAGACGGCGCGCCAGCTCGAGGAGGAGAACGCCCAGCTCCGCGCGCTCAACAATCTCCGCCTGCCGCCGCGCACCACCTTCGTGACGGGCGACATCATCGCCGATTCGGGCGGGCCGTTCCGCGAGTCCGCGCTCGTCAACGTGGGCGGGCGCGACGGGGTGGCCGACGGCTCGGCGGCGGTCGACGGGCTCGGCCTCGTCGGCCGGGTCTCGGGCGTCGGCGAGCGCGCGAGCCGCATCCTGCTGCTCACCGACTTCTCCTCGCGGATCCCGGTGCTCGTGCAGCCGGGCGGGCGGCGCGCGGTGCTCGCGGGCGACGGCACGCCCGCGCCGCGCCTCGAGTTCCTCGACATCGCCGAGCCGACCCGCCCGGGCGATCTCGTCGAGACCTCGGGCGACGGCGGCGTCTTCCCGCCGGACATTCCCGTGGGCCGGGTGATCGCGACCGACAGCAAGGAGCTCCGCGTGCTGCTGCTCTCCGACTACGGCCGCCTCGAATTCGTGCGCCTTCTCCGCTATCGCCCCGACACGCGGATCCAGCGCCCGGGGGACCTGATCCTCGGCGACGACGGCCGCGCCCGCCCGGTCCGGCGCCGGGAGCGGCCCGAGGCGCCCGCGGGCGAGTGAGCCGCGAGCCTTTCGGGCGGCGTGCCGGATCGCTAGACTCACGAGCGCGGAGATCGGGGGAGTGCATGGCCGAGACGCCGACGACGGCGGGATGGTTGGACCGCGGGCGGCTGCTGCGCACCGCCCTGCTCGCGCTTTTCGGGCTCGCGGCGATCGCGGTCGAGGCCGCGCCGCTCGGCCTCAGCGCCGCCGCGCCGCCCTCGCCCGACCTGCTGCTCTGCGTCGTCGGGCTCTGGGCGCTGCGCGCCGCCGCCGAGGCGCCGGCGCTCCTCGTCTTCGCCCTCGGCCTCGTCCGCGATCTCGTCACCGACCTGCCGGTCGGGCTCGGCGCGCTGGCGCTCGTCGCCGCGGCCGAGGCGCTCAAGGCCAACCGCGCCGCGATCGCCCGCCAACCGCTCGTCGTGTCCGCGCTCGCCGTCGCGCTGGCGGCCGCCGCGACCGGCCTCGCCCTCTGGCTCGCGCTCGTCGTCAGCTTCGTGCGCCCGCCCGCCCTCGGCGCGCTGGCCGAGCAGGCCGCGGCGACGGCCCTCGCCTTCCCCGTCGTCGCGCTCGTCCTCGGCGGCGCGCGCGGGCCCCGCGCCCGGCGCGGCGCG
>CAZWDE010000448.1:0-2310 GCA_964632555.1 uncultured Limibaculum sp. | reverse complement strand
TCGACCAGCCGCCCGAGGTGCTCGGCAAGCTGATCGGCGGCGCGCTGGTCGGCACGTTTCTCGGCGTCTTCCTCGCCTACGGTTTCGTCGGCCCCTTCGCGCAGAAGGTGAAGGCGCTCGCCGAGGCCGACCACAAGTTCTACGAGCTGATCCGCGACACGCTCGTCGCCAGCCTCCACCGCCACAGCCCGCAGATCTGCGTCGAGGTGGCGCGGCAAAACCTGCCGGGCGCCCTGCGGCCGAGCTTCGACGAGCTCGAGCAGGCGCTCAAATCCGTGCCCGAGGCGGCGTGATGCGGCGGCGGTGGCTTCGCGCCTCGATCGCGGCCATCGCGCTCGCCCCGGCGCTGGCGGCGGCCGCGCCGGTGCGGCTGACGGCGGATCCGGCAACGCCGTCGCGACTTCGGCTCGAGCCGGTGCCGGAAGGCGCGTGGTCGGTGCGTCAGCATGGCGAAGAGGCCGAGATCCGCTTCGATCAGCCAGTCGAGATCGTGCTCCCGCCAACCCTCGCGGAGGCGCCGCCCCCGCCGCTCCTCGGCGTCGAGGCGGCGGGCGAGGCCGGCACCACGGTTCTCCGCCTCGGCATCGGATGCGACTGCCGCCTCGCGCTGGCGCGGACCGGTCCGGGCGCGGGAGGCGGTCTCGAGATCGACATCCTGCCGGCGCGGCCGGTTTCGCGCGAACCGGCCACGCCCTCGACGGCGCCGGAGCCGCCCCGGCGTCCGGGGGGCGAAGGCCCGGGGGGCCGCGAGGGGGCGCGGCCGGATCCGGCGGCCATGGCCGGTGCGCGGCTGCTCGCGCAGCTCGAGCGGGCCGCCGAGGCCGGCCTCCTCACCCTTGCGCCGGTCCCCGGGGCCGGGCCTCGCGCGGAGGAGATCGGGCCGCCGGCCGCCCCGCCGCGGCCCGCCGCCGAGCCCTTCGCCGGCCCGCCTCGCGGCGGCGAAGCGTCGCCGGACGACACGGAGGCCCGGACCGACGGGGACGACGAGCCCGAGCTCGGCCCGCCGGCCGCCGGGGCAACCGATGACGCGCCCGCGCGGCACCCCGCGATCCCGCCCGGCCCGCCGGGCTGCGTGCCCGAGGCCGATCTCGAGCTTCCCCCTCCGATGGCCGACTTTGCCGCGCAGCTGGCCCGTCTCCGCGGCGGGATCGCCGGTGAGTTCGACCGGCCGGACCCGGACGCGGTGGAGGTCCTCGCGCGGCATTACCTCGCGCATGGCCTCGGCGCGGAGGCGCTGGCGGTCGTTCGCGATCACGGCGATCTGGCGCCGGCCCGGCGGGCCGTGATCGCCACGCTCGCCCTGGCGCTCGAGGGCGCTCCGGTGCCCGAGGGCCACGCGCTGTCGGCCGAGCCCTGCGGCGCGCGCGCCGCGGCCTGGCGAGCGTTGATCGCGGCTGCCGCCGGTGATGCGGACGCGGCCGTGGCGGCCGGCCGTGCCGCTCGCGCGGCGATCGAGGCGATGGCCGAGCCGCTCCGCAGCCGGATCGCCGTGGCGGTGGGCAACGCCGCCGCGGCGGCGGGGCGCTGGCCGGCCGCGCGCGCCATGCGGGCGCTGGCCCGGCGGGGCGACCGGGCCGGCGTCCCCGCCAGCCCCGAGCGCCGGCTTCTCGAGGCGCGGATCGCCGAGGCCGATGGCGAGCACGACCGCGCGCTCGCGCTCTATCGCGACCTCTGGGCGGGCCGTGGCACGACGGCCGCGGAGGCGATGATCGCCATCGCCGGCCTGCTCGTCGACGGGCGCGCGCCGCAGGCGGCCGACACCCACCTGCTGCGCCTCGATCTCGGGGCGGTGGCGTGGGAGCGTCGCGGCGAGGCCGTGGGCCGCCGCGCCCTGATCGCCGAGGCCGCGCTGCGCCACGCGACCTTCGGGCGGGACTCGGCGGTCGATCTCCTCGCCTTCGGCCTCGAGGCGGGCCTGATCGATGCCGCCAGCCGCGCCGAGGCTGTGGCCGAGCTCGCGCGCGCGGCGGACGGGCGCTCCGACGAGCCTCTCGCGTTGGCCTACGAAACGGCGCCGGAGCGGTACGTGGGCGCCCGGCGCGATCCGGGCTTTCGCCGCGCGCTGGCGGGCTCCTACGCGGCCATCGGGCTTCCCGCGCGCGCCGAGGGCGTGCTCGACCCCGCGGATCGCGCCGACCACGAGCTGATGCTGGCCATTGCCGAGGCGCACCGGCTGGCCGGAGCGCCGGAGGAGGCGCTGCGCCTCCTCGCGGCCGTGCCGCCCGGGGCGCGGCGCGCGGAGATCGCGGCGGCGGCGCTGGCGGAGGCCGGCGCGCCCGGCGCCGCGCTTGCCGCCCTCGCGGACGCGGA
>CAZWDE010000447.1:0-2318 GCA_964632555.1 uncultured Limibaculum sp. | reverse complement strand
CGCCGTGCGGTCGCTCCGCGCGACGCCGCCGGCCGCGACCCGGGCCGCCGTCTCGCGCGCCGAGGAGCGCCCGCCGCCGCGGTAATCTCGGATGCCGTACTTGATCCAGTAGGCGTAATCGGCATGGCCCGGGCGGAAGGTCTCCGCGATCTCGGAATAGTCCTTCGAGCGCTGGTCCTCGTTGCGGATCGCGAGCTGGATCGGCGTTCCGGTCGTGCGCCCCTCGAAGACGCCGGACAGGATCTCGACCCGGTCGGGCTCGCGGCGCTGCGTGGTGTAGCGGTTCTGGCCCGGACGGCGGCGGTCGAGCCAGTGCTGGATGTCGGCCTCCGCGAGCGTCAGCCCCGGCTGGCAGGCGTCGACCGTCGCGGCGAGCGCGGGCCCGTGGGGCTCGCCCCAGGTGGTGACGCGGTAGAGATGGCCGAAGCTGTTGTAGGACATGCGGGTCGTGGCTTTCTCGGGCGGCGCGGATCTCGGATCCTGTGCTATCCGATGGGCGGGCGGCGCGAAAGCGTTGCGCCGGCGCCGAACGTCGCGCCGCCGGCGCGGCCGCCCCGGAGGAGACGCGATGACGGTCGAGCTGCCGCCCGGCGCGCGGCCGGTCCGGGAGACCTGTCTCGCCGGTGACCGGGCGCCGCCCGATGCGGCCGCCCGGCTCTGCGGGACCATGGCAATCGGCACGCCGGCATCGGCGGAGTTTCCGGCGGAGACGGGGCCGCCGCTGCCGGGCAGCCTGAGCGTTGTGCTCGACGCGGCGGGCCGGGGCGTCGGCGTGGTCGAGACCGTCGCGATCGATCGGGTGCGGTTCGGCGAGGTCGCCGAAGGCTTCGCCGCGCTCTCTGGCGGGCGGGACGGCACGCTCGCGACATGGCGGCGGGAATGCGGCGGAGCCCGTCACGCGCGGGTCGCCGCCCGGCTGGGCGTGTCCTGCGGCGAGGACACGGCCCTCGCCTGCGAGGTCTTCCGCCTCGTCCGTCCCGCGACCGAGCGGCCCTGACCCAAAGAAAAACCCCGGCCCGAGGGGGGCCGGGGTTCCTGATATTCGCCGCGAGGCGGGCGGAGCGGATCAGCTCTCGCCCTTCACCGGCGCCCAGATCTTCTTGTTGGTCAGGTAGAGGAGCGCGGCGAGGATGACCAGCCAGACGAGGTTGCGGATGCCTGCCTCCTTGCGCTCGACCATGGTCGGCTCGGCCGCCCACATCAGGAAGGCCGCCACGTCCTTGGCCTCCTGCTCGACGGTCGGCTCGGGCGGCGTGTAGCCGGTGGCGTCGCCATAGACCTGGTAGTCCACGTCGTCGCCGTAGAGCGGCGGAGCCATCGCGATCCACTGTCCGCCCTGGAACACGGTGTTCTCGTAGAGCGCCGTGCCGGCCTGGAACTTCTCCTCGCCCGTGTAGGCGAGCAGCAGCGAGTAGATGTACTCCGGGCCGCCGATCCCGTTGACCAGCTGGCTGAGACCCGTGCCGTAGGGGCCGTGGAAGCCCGCGCGCGCCTTGGCGATCAGGCTCATGTCGGGCGCGCCCATCATGTTGTTCTCGGGGAACTTGTCCGAGGGCCGGCCCGGCCGGGTGTCGCCGGGCTCGGGCGTCTCCTCGTTCGGCACCTGGTACTCGGCGGCGATCGCCTTGACCTGCTCCTCCGGGAAGGCGGGCCCGTTCGGGTCGCCGAGCTCGCGGAACGACAGGAACTTCATCCCGTGGCAGCCGGAGCAGACCTGGTGGTAGACCTGAAAGCCGCGCTGCAGCTGGAACCGGTCGAAGGTGCCGAACGGCCCCTCGAAGCTGAAGTCGACGTCGGTGACCTCGCCGCCCCCGCCGGCGGCGTGGGCCGCCCCCGAGAGGGCGACCGCGGCGGCCGTCAGTGCGGCGAAGAGATGCGTGCGCATGGAACTGCCTCCTTTCCCGCGGCTCACTCGGCGGGCACGGCCGCGCCGCCGCCGCTCGCCTCGGGCTTCGTGTGCTCGGCCTCGAACGCCTCCTCGATCGTGCGCGGCTCCTTCTCGGCCTTCTCGGTGATGCCGAGCACCGGCAGGATGACGAGGAAGTAGGCGAACCAGTAGATCGTGCCGATCAGCGAGATCGTCGGGATCAGGCCCTCGGCCGGCATGCCGCCCGCCCACATCAGCAGGAAGAAGTTGGCCACGAAGAGGCCGAACCACCACTTGAACTGCGGGCGATAGCGGCCCGAGCGCACGCGGCTGGTGTCGAGCCAGGGCGCCAGCGCCATCACGAGGATCGAGCCGACCATCGCGATCACGCCGCCGAGCTTCGCCGGGATGATCCAGAAGATGTCGAAGGTGATCGCCCGCAGGATCGCGT
>CAZWDE010000446.1:0-2325 GCA_964632555.1 uncultured Limibaculum sp. | reverse complement strand
CGAAGGTGGGCCCGAGCATCGGGATCACCACGAACCACTGGCGCTGCGCCCAGGTCGCGCCCTCGATGCGGGCGGCCTCCTCGGCGTCCTCGGGCAGCGACTGCAGCCCCGCGAGGAAGAACAGCATGTAGTAGCCCGCGTTCTTCCACACCGTCAGCAGGATGAGCGACCAGAGCGCGATGTCGGGATTGCCGAGCCAGTTGACCGAGCGCGCGCCGAGCTTGCCGAGATAGTAGTCGAGCAGCCCGATCGTCGGCAGGAAGATGAAGATGAAGAGCGCCGCCGCGGCGACGAGCGGCATCAGCGTCGGGAAGAACAGCACCGCGCGGTAGAGGTTGCTCACCCAGCCCGAGCGCCGGAGCGCGACCGCGAAGAGAAAGCCGAGCGCGACGGAGGGGATCACGGTGCCCGCCGCGTAGACCGCGTTGTTGAGCAGCGCGCCGGTGAAATCGGCGTCCGCCCAGATGCGCTCGTAGTTCCCGGCTCCGATGAAGGCCCCGGTCTCCCCGATCCGCCGGGTCTCGAAGAGCGAGAGCGCGATCACCTGCAGCATCGGCCAGTAGGTGAAGGCGGCGAGGAAGAGGAGCGCCGGGGCGAGCAGGAGATAGGGCCCGAGGCGAAGGCGCGGCGCGCGCCGGCCCGGCGCTTCGGTGGCATGGGAGGAGGCGATCTCGGCCATGACCGCCGATTACGCCCGCGCCGTCACACCCCCATGACCCGACGCTTACACTCCGGTGACAGCCCGCGCCCGCCGCCTCAGCCGTAGAAGCCGAGATACTCCTCGAGCGAGACCACGTGGCAGTAGATCATGTTGATGATCTCGAGCTCCGTCTCGTGCAGCGCGGCCGTCGCGGCGAGCGTGCAGTCGTGCAGCACCAGAACGTCGAAGCTCTCGTCGGCGAGGCTCCGCACCGTCGAGGACACGCACTGGTCGGTGAACAGCCCGGCGCAGACCACCCAGCGGATCCCGAGATTGGTCAGCAGCAGGCGGAGATTCGTGCCCGTCAGCGCGCTGTCGGTGGTCTTGGTCACCACGATCTCGTCGCCCTCGGGCGCCAGCGCGTCGACGATCCGGCTGTCCGCGCGGTCCTTCGGCAGCAGCACGTTGTTGAAGCCGGGCTTCTTCTGGCTGAGCGAGCGGTCCCGCCCGTCCCGCGTCTGGCAGGCGATCCGCGCGAAGATCACCTCGGCGCCGCGGGCGCGGGCGTCGTGGATCAGCCGCTGCGTGTTCGGGATGACCACCTCGGTCAGCCGCGCCTTGAACGGGGCCCAGCGCGCCTCCTCCTCGGGCGTCTCCTTCGGATCGAGATAGGTGTTCTGGATGTCGATCACGAGCACGGCCGTGGTGGCCGGGTCGAGGCGGATGTCGTCCGGCTCGGGCGCGTTGGCGTAATAGAAGGAGCGGTAGGCGGTCTTCCACGACATCGGCTCACCCCGTCTGCGCGAGGACGTCGGCGAGGGCGGCGACGAAGCGGTCGGCGTCCGCGGCGGTGATGCACAGCGGCGGGCGGATCTTCAGCGTGTGGCCGTATTTGCCCGCCGCGCCGACCAGCACCCCGCGCTCGCGCAGCCCGTCGATCGCGGCGGAGGCGAGGCCGGGATCGGGCCGCCCGTCGGTCGCGAGGTCGACCCCGAGATAGAGCCCGGCGCCACGCACGCCCGCGAGGCGCGGCTCGCGCGCCGCGAGCGCGCCGAGCGCGGCCCTGAGCCGCGCGCCGACCGTGCGGGCGTTGGCCGCGAGCCCGTCGGCCTCGATCGCCTCGAGCACCGCGAGCCCCGCCGCCGCCGCCACCGGGTTGCCGCCGAAGGTGTTGAAGTAGCCGACATCCTCGCAGAAGCGCGCGAGGAGCTCCGGCCGCGTCGCCAGCCCGCCGAGCGGCATGCCGTTGCCCATCGGCTTGCCCATCGTGACGATGTCGGGCTCGATCCCGTGGCGCGCGAAGCCCCAGAAGGCGTCGCCGGTGCGCGCGAATCCCGGCTGCACCTCGTCCGCCACCACGAGCGCGCCGGCGGCGCGCGCGGCCCCGGCGGCCGGGGCGAGGAAGCCGGGCGGGTCGGCGAAGACCCCGTCGGAGGAGAAGATCGCGTCGACCACGAGGGCGGCCGGCGGGTGGCCCGCCTCCGCCAGATCGGCGAAGGCGCCGGCCACGGCCCGGGCGAAGCCGTCCGCGACGGTTTCGCCATAGGCGTCGGGCCCGGGCGGCGGCACCGTGCGGACATGGCCGGGCGGCCGGCCGCGCTTGAAGGAGGCCGGCGAGATCTCGGTCACCGCCAGCGTGTTGCCGTGATAGGCGGTCTCGGTCACCACCACCCCGCTGCCCCCGG
>CAZWDE010000445.1:0-2327 GCA_964632555.1 uncultured Limibaculum sp. | reverse complement strand
TCATCGGGCTCGACACCTGCCTCGCGATCATGAACGTGCTGCATGACGGGCTGGCAGACACGAAATACCGCCCCTGCCCGCTGCTGACGAAATATGTCGAGGCCGGGTGGTACGGCCGCAAGGCCGGCCGCGGCTTCTACGACTATCGCGGCGAAACCCCGGTTCCCACCCGCTGAGGCGCCGGGCCGGCCTGCGCCGGCCGAGCACGGCGGGCCGCGACCCTTCTCCCGAGAGCAACGGTGAATTTTCGCGTGAGCGGATGGTGGCGCGGCGCGCCTCCGATACATCTTGTCGCGCAACGCCGGTGCGGCCGTCCGCGGCCCGCCGGCCGATCCGAGATCCGAGACAGGAGACACCGATGCGCCAGACACTTCTCTCGCTGGTTTCCGCCGGCGCCCTTGCCCTCGCCGCCCCGGCCCTCGCCGAGCCCTACGTGCTCGACAAGAGCCACGCGCACGTGAAGTTCTCGGTCGACCACCTCGGCTTCTCCGAGACCCACGGCCAGTTCCGCGAGTTCGACGCCGAGATCGACTTCGACCCGGAGAACGTCGAGGCCGCGCGCGTGCGGTTCGTGATCGACGCCGCGAGCGTCGACACCTTCTGGGAGGCGCGCGACGAGCACATCCGCGGCGGCGACTTCTTCGACGTGGCGAACCACCCGGAGATCGTCTTCGAGTCGACCAGCGTGGAGCCGACCGGCGCCGACACCGCGAAGATCCGCGGCAACCTGACGCTGCGCGGCGTGACGCGCGAGGTCGTGCTCGACGCGAAGCTCAACAAGCTCGGGCCCTCGCCCTTCGACCCCTCGAAGACCGTCGCCGGCTTCCGCGTCTCGGGCGAGATCGACCGCACCGAGTTCGGCATGACCTACGCCGCGCCGGCGGTCGGGGTGATCGTGCCGATCGAGGTGCATCTCGAGATGAGCCCGGCGAGCTGAGCCGATGCGCCCCGCCCCCTCGATCCGGGCGTCCGCCGCCGGGCTCGCCCTCGCGGTCGCGCTGCTCGCCGGGGCCGCGGCCGCGGAGGCGCCGCGCGGCTGGGAGGTGGTGCCCGCCGCCTCGGAGGTCGCCTTCGATTTCGTGCTCGACGGCAAGCCGCGCCGCGGGCGCTTCACCCGGGTGAGCGGCGACGGGCGCTTCGACCCCGAGGCGCCGCAGGCGGCCGAGCTGACGATCCGGATCGCGAGCGCGAGCATCGATCTCGGCAACGGCCTCTTCAGCGCCTTCGCGCAGTCGGCCGAGTGGTTCGACGCGAAGAACCACCCCGAGGTGGTGTTCCGGCTCGCCCGGCTCGAGCCGATCGGCGACGGGCGCTTCGCCGCCCTCGGCGACCTGTCGATCAAGGGGCGCACGCGGCCCGCCCGCGGCGAGCTCGCGCTCGAGATCGGCGCGGGGCGCGCCCGCGCGACCGGCCGGCTCGAGGTCGACCGGGTGGACTATCTTCTCGGCGTCGGGCCCTCGGCGCTCGTCGTCGACATCGACCGCGAGGTGGCGGTCGCCTTCGACCTCGCCGCGCGGCCGGCGGGGCGCTGACGCCGCGACCACGGAAAGGCAGGACCCATGAGCATCCGCAACACCGCCGAGGGCTGGGGCTGGCTGGCCCGCGCCTTCCACTGGGCGATCGCCGTCGCGATCCTGTTCCAGCTCGCCGTCGGCTTCTACATGGTCAACGTGATCGGCGACGACCTGATCCAGCGCTTCCAGCTGACGCAGACGCACAAGAGCTGGGGCTTCGTCGTGTTCGCGCTCGGGCTCGCGCGGATCGTCTGGCGGGCGGTCAACCCGACGCCCGAGCCTCCGTCGATGCCCGCCTGGCAGCAGGCGGCCTCGCGCGCGAGCCACATGGCGCTCTACGCGCTGATGATCGCGATCCCGCTGACCGGCTGGCTGATGGCCTCGGCCTCGCCCTACAACGACCCCGACGCCTATGTGCAGATCCGCAACATCGTGACGACGGGCTACCTCTTCGGCCCCGCCACCATCGAGGCGCTCGGGATCCCCGACGTGACGCTTCTCGAGATGCCCGACCCCTATCCGCAGGGCTCGGAGGCGCTGACCGAGCAGCTCGCCCGGTTCCATGGCGGCTTCGCGCTGGCGCTTGCCGCGATCCTCGCGGTGCATGTGGCGGCGGCGGTCAAGCACCAGTTCGTCGACCGCGACGGCCTCCTGCGCCGCATGGTGGTGGGCCGCTGACGGCGCTCTGGCCGCGTGCCCTGCGGGGCTTTGCGAGACCGGGCGCGTCCGCTGCCGCGGACCCACCCCGGCCCGCGACAGCCCGCCGCCACCCCCGCCACCGCCACGCGCGGCGCGCGTGGCGGTGGCGGGGGT
>CAZWDE010000444.1:0-2335 GCA_964632555.1 uncultured Limibaculum sp. | reverse complement strand
GGCGCGCGGCCCGACCGGGCGCGGCGGGGTGGGCGGGCGGGCGCCGTGCCCGGTCGGGCCGCCCCCGCCAGCCCCGGCGCAGCCAAATGTCACTCGGCGGCGAAGTTCGAGGGGAACATCGCGCGGGCGGCCTCCTCGTCGAAATCGCTCTTGAAGGAGATCCCCTGGCCGGTCTCCCGGGCCCGCGCCACCGCGGGGCGCGCGTTCACGCCCTCGAACCAGCGCCGCACGTTGGGATAGCGGTCGATGCCGCCCTCGCCGAGCACGCGGGGGTGGCGGTCGACCCAGCCCCAGCCGGCGATGTCGGCGATGGTGTAGCCCGTCCCCACGATGTAGTCCCGGCCCTCGAGATGGGCGTCGAGCACCTGATAGTGGCGGTGGGCCTCGAACCGGTAGCGGCGCTTGGCGTAGTCCCCGCCCTCGGCGGCGCCGGCCGTCTGGAAATGCACCCACTGGCCCGAGAAGGGGCCGAGCCCCGAGGCGATCCAGAAGAGCCAGGAGAGCAGCTCGGCCCGGTCCTTCGGGTCGCCGAGGAAGAGCCCGGTCTTCTCGGCGAGGTGGAGGAGGATGGCGTTCGAATCGAACACCCGCACGCCGTCGTCCTCGATCGCCGGCGCCTTGCCGTTGGGGTTGATCCGCCGGTAGGCCTCGCCGTGCTGCTCGCCCTTCAGCGTGTCGAGCGGCACGACCTCGTGCGGCAGTTCGGCCTCGGCGAGAAACAGCGCGACCTTCATGGGGTTGGGCGTGTGGTGGAAGTAGAATTTCAGCATGGCCAGCCTCCGGCTGCTGCGGTGGATCGACCGGCGGCGCCGGCGCCGGGACCCTACGGCAGCGGCCTGACGGGCGATAGGTCGGGCGCGCGCACATGGCCGTGACCGGGGCCGCGAGCGGCGCCGCCCGCCTGTCGGTGACCGCGCTCCGCCTCGGGCAGTTCCGCTCCTACGGGTCGGCCGCGCTCGAGACCGGCGGGCAGACGGTGGCGCTCCACGGGCCGAACGGGGCCGGCAAGACCAACCTGCTCGAGGCCGTCTCGCTCCTCACGCCGGGCCGCGGCCTTCGCCGCGCGGCCCTCGAGGCGCTGGCCCGGCGGCCTGCGCGCGCCTGGCGCGTCCGGGCCGACATCGACGGCGCCGAGGGCCCGGCCGAGCTGGTGACCGGCGCCGAGGACGGTCGCCGCACCGTGGAGATCGACGGCAAGGCCGCGCCGCAGGCCCGGCTCGGCGAGATCATGCGCATGGTCTGGCTCACGCCGGCGATGGACCGGCTCTGGACCGAGGGCGCGGGCGAGCGGCGGCGCTTTCTCGACCGGGTGACGCTCGGCTTCGCGCCCGGCCATGGCGAGGCGGCGCTCGCCTACGAGAAGGCGATGCGCGAGCGCAACCGCCTGCTGCGCGAGGGGCCGGCCGATCCCGCCTGGCTCGACGGCCTCGAGGCGCAGATGGCGCGCGCCGGCGCCCGGATCGCGCGCGCCCGCGCCGAGACCGTGGCGGCGCTCGAGGCGGCGCAGGCCGGCGCGGAGACCGCCTTCCCCGCCGCCGATCTCGCGCTCGACGGGACGCTCGAGGGCGCGTTCGCCGAGGCGCTGGCGGGCGGGGCGGCGGGCGACGCGCTGCACGCGCTCGAGATCGGCGAGGCGGCGGAGTTCGCGACCCGGCTCGCGCGCGGACGGCCCGCGGACGCCGCGGCGGGGCGCACGCTCGCCGGGCCGCATCTCTCCGATCTCGACGCCGTCTACGCGGCCAAGGGGATGCCGGCGGCGGCCTGCTCCACGGGCGAGCAGAAGGCGCTGCTGATCTCGCTCGTGCTCGCCTCGGCCCGTGCGATGGCCGCGGGCGGCGCCACCCCGGTGCTGCTCCTCGACGAGGTCGCGGCGCATCTCGACGCAAGCCGCCGCGCGAGCCTCTATGCCGAGATCGCGGCGCTCGGCGCGCAGGCCTGGATGACCGGGACCGGGCCCGAGCTCTTCGAGGCGCTGGCGCCGGAGGCGCTCCGGGTCGGCGTTTCAGAGGGCGAGGACGGCACGCGCCTCGCGCCCGGCTGAGCCGGCCCGCAAAGTCCGGCATTGCCCCGTGACACCCCCCGCGCGAGGGGATAGAATCGCGGTCTCACAAGGGAATAGCCATGATCGAAGACGAACCGAACGGGGCCGGTCCAGAGGCCGCGGCAGGGGGTGGCGACAAGAAACCGTCCGAGCCGCCGAAAGCGCCGCCCGAGGCCCCGGACGACGAGCCGCGCGCCTACGACGCCGAGAGCATCAAGGTGCTCAAGGGCCTCGAGGCCGTGCGCAAGCGCCCGGGCATGTATATCGGCGACACCGACGACGGCTCGGGCCTGC
>CAZWDE010000443.1:0-2348 GCA_964632555.1 uncultured Limibaculum sp. | reverse complement strand
GCGCGGCCGGTGGCTAGCCGGCGAGCCAGCCGGCGAGGGCCGCGCCCTGTCGCAGCGTCTCGGCGAGGCGCGCGGCCTGATCGGGCGCCCGCGCGACGATCGCGCGCACCAGCGCGGGCACCGACGGGCCGGCGCCCACCCCGGCAAGGTCGAGGCGGCGGATCGCCGGGCCGAGCGCGGGGTGGGCGGAGGGCCCCTCGGGCCCCGCGCCGACCGCATCGGCGATCAGGCGCCGGGCCAGCCCGTCGACGAGGAGGCGCGTGGCGTCCTCCACCGCGGGCGCGGGCTCGGGCAGCGCCGGTTCGGGGGGCCGGGCCGGGCGGAGCGGCACGGGCCGCTCGATCCACGCCTGCTGCACCGTGCCGGCCGGGCGCGCGACGCGCGCGAGACGCAGGCCCTCGACACGGGCGACGGGCTCTCCGCCGTCGTCGAGCAGCGTGACCTCGGCCGCGACCGACCCGGGGCTCGCGCGGAGGAGGGTCGCCTCGGCCGCGCGAACCGGCCGCTCGGCTGCGACGCGCAGGCGGCCGATCCGGCTCGGCAGCAGCAGGTCGCCCGCGAGCGCCACGCCCGGCAGCGCCGCGCGCACCACGGGCCGGAGCGCCTGAAACGCGGCGTCGAGCGCCGTCACGTCGAGACCCGAGGGCAGCGCCGGCGCGCCGCGGATGGGCAGGCGCACCCGGTCGTCGCCGATCGCGAGGGGGCCGGCGCGGCGGAAGGCCGGGCCGTAGCCGAGCCCGTCGCCCGCGAGCGCGTCGTAGAGCCGGTCGGGCGGGATCTCGGCGGCGCCGACGGGCGGCTCCGGGGGCGCGGGCAGCGGGTGGCCGCCGTCCGCGCGCGCCGTGCCGCGCGCGTGGAGATGCCAGGCCGGCGTGTCGCCCGCATGCGCCGGGGCGCTCTCGATCGCGACGAGACCGCTCCCCGGCTCGAGGCGGGTGCGCAGGCGCCGCGCGCGCCCGGGCTCGAGCGGCAGCGGCGCAAGGAGCTCGAGATCGGCGATCTCCACCGGTCCCGGCATCGCCTCGCGCCCGGCCGCCAGCGCGACCGCGGCGAAGGCGGCGGCGGGCATCACGGGCGCCCCCTCCACAAGGTGGTCGGCGAGCCAGGGGAAAAGCCGGGTGTCCACGGTCTGCTCCCAGAGCCCGGGCGCCAGCGCGGCACCGAGCAGGGGATGCGTGGCCGGCGCCGTCGCCGCCGCATCGGCAAGGCAGTGCCGGCGGAGCTGCCACGGGTGGCGGGGCGGTCGCGCCCAGCGGCGCCCCGGCGCGCCGAAGACGCGGCGCTCCTCCACCTCCGCGCCGTGGGCAACCGCCTCGGCGAGGATGCGCGCGAGCGCCGCCTCGCCGCTCTCCGCGCCGCCGAGGCTGCGCAGCGCGACGCCGGGGCGCCCGACCGCGGCGAGCGTGTCCGCGAGATAGCGGCCGAGCACCGGGCGCGGACCGATCTCGAGGAAGATGCCGAAGCCCGCCTCCGCCATGGCCTCCACCGCCTCGCGGAAGCGGACCGGCTCGCGCAGGTTGCGCCACCAGTATCCGAGATCGGGCGCGTCGGCGCGCAGCCGCCCGTCGGTCGCCGAGCCGAAGGGCAGGGCGGGGCGCCGCGCCTCGAGCCCGCCGAGCGCGGCGAGGAAGGGCGCGCGCAGCGGCTCGAGCGCCGGGCCGTGATAGGGATGCTCGATCGCGAGGCGGCGGACGGCGAGGCGCGCGCCGCGCGCGTGCGCGGCGAAGGCCTCGAGCGCGGCCGGGCTGCCGGTGACGGTGCTGCTGCGCGGGCTGTTGTCGCCCGAGAGGACGAGATCGCCGATCCCCGAGGCGGCGATCGCGGCCTCGGTGTCCTCCCGCCCGGCCAGGACCGCGGCCATCCCGCCGGTGCCGGCGAGCGGGGCGACGAGCGGCGCCCGCGTCGCGATCAGGCGCACCGCCGCCTCGAGCGGCAGCGCGCCGGCCGACCAGGCGGCGGCGACCTCGCCGACCGAATGGCCAAGCGTCGCCTCGGGCCGGAGGCCGCGCGCGGCGAGCGCCTCGACCATCGCCACCTGGAGCGCGAAGAGCGCGGGCTGGGCGTGGCGCGGGTCGGCGAGATCGCCGGCCGCGCGCGGGTCCTGCGCGGGGTCGATCGCGGCGAAGAGCTCGCAGACGCGGTCGTGGGCCGCGCGGTAGGCGGCGTCGGCCGCGCGGAGATCCTCGCCCATGCCGGCGACCTGCGATCCGTTGCCCGAGAAGGCGAAGACGAGCCGCGCGGCACCCTCGGGCGCGCGGCCCCGCGCCAGCGCCCGGTCCTCGGCGAAGCGCGCCGAGGCCGGCCGCCCCGCCGCGGCCGCCACCGCCGCCCGGTGGCGCAGGCGCTCG
>CAZWDE010000442.1:0-2352 GCA_964632555.1 uncultured Limibaculum sp. | reverse complement strand
GATATCCATCGGCTCGTTCACCGTCAGGTCCGCGAGATTTGCGAGGCGGTTGGAGGGATAGTCGACCCGGGCGCGGGCGGCCGCGGGCCGTGCCGGCGAGACGGCTGCCGCCGCTGCTCCCGCCCCCGCCGCGGCCCCGCCGCGCAGGAACTGTCGCCGACCGCGGTCGACGAGACGATCGCACCTGGACATTCGAATCTCCCTTCAGCTTGCCATCTGTCGTGGCGTCGCGCTCGGGAGGTGTCCGCCTGTATGTCGCTGCCCTGTCGTGTCGCTGACACAGCCTATGCACCGGAATGTCATTTGACCAAGCGCAAAATTGATGGCTTCATGAATTTATGAAAGCTCAACAGGATCCGCGCGACACGGAGGCGCTCACCGCGCTCGGCCATCCCGGGCGGCTCGCGGTGTTCCGCCTGCTCGCGCGGCGGGCGCCGCAGGGCGTCCGGCCGAGCGACATGGCGGCGGCGCTCGGGCTCAAGGCGAGCACGCTGTCGGTGCACCTGACGACGCTGGCCCGGGCGGGGCTCGTCACCTCCGAGCGCGCCGGCAAGGCGGTGCTCTACCGGGTGGACCTCGAGCGCACCGGCCGGCTGATCGACTACCTCGTCACGGACTGCTGCCGCGGCCGGCCGGAGCTCTGCGAGCCCCTCGCCGCCCACGCGCTCGGCCGATTGGAGAAAGGAACCACGGCGATGTCGGACCCGCGCTATTCCGTCCTCTTCATCTGCACCGGCAACTCGGCGCGCTCGATCTTCGCCGAGGCGATCCTGAGGGACCTCGGGGGCGCCAAGTTCCGCGCCTTCTCGGCCGGCACCAAGCCCTTCTCGCAGCTCAACCCGCACGCGCTCGACGTGCTGACGCAGGCCGGGCACGACGTCTCCGGGCTGCGCGCGAAGAACGTCGCCGAGTTCCAGGGCGCCGACGCGCCGCGGCTCGATTTCGTGTTCACCGTCTGCGACCGCGCGGCCAACGAGGAGTGCCCGCCCTGGCCGGGCCAGCCGATCACCGCGCACTGGGGGATGCCCGATCCGGTGAAGGCCGAGGGCACGGCGGCGGAGAAGGCGCTCGCCTTCCGTCAGGCCTACACGGCGATGCGCCGGCGGCTCGAATACTTCGTCGAGCTGCCGATCGACACGCTCGACCGGATGGCGCTCCAGAAGAAGCTCGACGCCATCGGCGCCGAGGGCGACGCCGGCGCCAAGGCCGGCTGATCCGAGGGCAATCGGGGCGGCCGACAGGCCGGCCGGCGCGGCCGCGCCGGCCCGGCGCGCGCCCGGCGACCCCGGCGGAGGGAGAGGCCCATGGCACGCATCGCGATCAACGGGCTCGGGCGCATCGGCAAGCTCGTGCTCCGCGCCCTCGTCGAGGAGGGCACGCCGGGCGAGGTGGTGCTCCTGAACGACCCGGCCGGCGATCCGGAGCAGCACGCGCTGCTGCTCGAGTTCGACACGGTGCACGGACGCTGGCCGGCCGCCTTCGGCCACGGGCCGGACAGCCTGAGCGTGAACGGCCGCGAGATGCGGTTCGCTCAGGTCGCCCGGCTCGAGGAGCTGCCGCTGGCCGAGCTCGGCGTCGATCTCGTGCTCGACTGCACCGGCGTCTTCAAGACACCGGCGACGGCGCGCCCCTATTTCGAGGCGGGCGTCGGCACGGTGATCGTCTCGGCCCCGATCAAGGAGGCGGGCGCGCTCAACCTCGTCTACGGGGTGAACCACGACCGCTACGATCCGTCGGAGCACCGCCTGATCACCGCGGCGAGCTGCACCACCAACTGCCTCGCGCCGATGGTGAAGGTGCTGCACGAGGGGATCGGCATCCGCCACGGCTCGATCACCACGATCCACGACGTGACCAACACGCAGGTGATGGTCGACCGCCCGGCCAAGGACGCCCGCCGCGCGCGCTCGGGGCTCAACTCGCTGATCCCCACCACGACCGGATCGGCGACCGCCATCGCCAAGATCTTCCCCGAGCTCGAGGGGCGGCTCAACGGCCACGCGGTGCGCGTGCCGCTGCTGAACGCCTCGCTGACCGACGCGGTCTTCGAGCTCGCGCGCGAGACGAGCGTGGCGGAGGTCAACGAGCTCTACCGCGCCGCCGCCGAGCAGGGGCCGCTGCGGGGCATCCTCGGCTACGAGGAGCGCCCGCTCGTCTCGGCCGACTTCGTCAACGATCCGCGCTCGGCGATCGTCGACGGGCCGAGCACGATGGTCGTCGCGGGCACGCAGGCCAAGGTCTACGGCTGGTACGACAACGAATGGGCCTATGCCTGGCGCATGGCCGATCTCGCCCGGATGGTCGCGGAGCGCCGGGCATGACCGACGCCGCGAAATCGCCCCGCCCGGACCG
>CAZWDE010000441.1:0-2356 GCA_964632555.1 uncultured Limibaculum sp. | reverse complement strand
GGCCTTCGAGGTACCGTTGCCGTTCTGGGCCTTTGGCCGCGGCCAGGGCCGGGCGACCCCGCCCGCCCACCCGTCGCCCGTCCCGGCCCGCGGGGCGCGCGCGCAGCGGCGCGGGCGCCCGCAGAGCAGCTCGGCGAGCGGCCGGCGCTCGCGCTTGCGGCTCAGCTCGAGAAGGCCGAGGGGGGTCCAGCCGGCGAGCGCGGTCTCGACGGGGTCGCGGCGGAGGGCGGTCCCGATGGCGTCCTCGATCCGCCGGCGGTCCTTCTTCGCGAGCGGCGCGACGTCCACCGCGACGATCCCGCCGAGGCCGCGGAGCCGGAGCTGGCGCGGCAGCTCGCGCGCGGCGGCGAGATTGGCGGCGAGCGCGTCGCCGCCCTGGAAGCCGCCGCCGGTGTTGACGTCGACCGCGACGAGGGCCGCCGTCGGCTCGACGCGCATCGAGGCCCCGCCGGGCAGATCGACCCGCGGGCCCCTCAGCCGATCGATCTCCTCCGCCACGCCGTGCCGTTCGAAGAGGTCGCCGGCCTCGTCGCGGGCGCAGCGGGCGAAAAGCTCGCGGCTCTGGCCGAGACGCGCCCCCGGTCCGGGATCGCCCCCGGGGCAGAGCCAGTCCCAGCCCGCCGGCGACAGCCGCACGCGCGCCGGCAGCGGATCGGTCCAGTCCCGGAGCGCGATCTCCGCCGCCTCGACCGGGGCGAGCGCCGCCGGCCCCGGCCCCGACCGCGCCTCCGCGAGAACGCCGAGATGCGCGACGAGGAGCCCCTGCGCCTCGGCGGCGAGCTCCCCGGCCGGCGCGCCGGCGGCCGCGGAGCGCAGGATCAGCCCGCTCGCCGCGAGCGCCGCCGCCCGCGCCGGGTCGAGCGCGCGGCGCGTCTCCGCCATCGCGGCCTCGCCGATTTCCGTCAGGCGGGCGCGCTCGGCGGGGTCCCGGATCTGGCGGGAGACGTTGATGCCGGGCGCGTCGGGGGTGTGGATCACGGTGCGGCCCTTGTGGAGGATCCGCGCGGTGACCGGGCTCGCCTTGCCGGGCTCGGCGTAGCTGACGACCTGCACGAGCAGGGCCTCGCCCTCCTTCCGGCCCTTGGCCTCGCGCAGAAAGCCCGTCCGGTCGCGGGAAAGCCTGACGAAGGCCGCGCCGAGCTTCGGCACGAGGCGGTCGATCCTGGCCCGGTAGATCTCGCCCGGGATCGGCGTCGGGTCGCCCGCCGGCGGGTCGATCAGCAGGTCCTCGAGACGGCCGCCGACCATGAGCGCCGCGGCGGTCCGCCCGTCGGCCGAGCGGTCGATCAGGATCTCGCGGCTCACGCGGGCGGTCCCTCGTAGGACACCGGATAGCCCGCGCCGGCGAGGAGGTTGGCGGTCTCGGCGAGCGGCAGGCCGACGACGTTGGTGTAGCTGCCGTGGATCTCGGGCACGAAGGCCGCCGCGATCCCCTGGATCGCGTAGCCCCCCGCCTTGCCCCGCCACTCGCCCGAGCGGATATAGGCGGAGAGCTCGGCGTCGGAGAGGCGCTTCATCTTCACCCGCGTCTCCACGGTCCGGAGCCGGACCGCGCCGGCGCCCGCGAGGCAGACCGCCGTGGTCACCCGGTGGCGCCGCCCCGAGAGGAGGAGGAGGAAGCGCACCGCCTCGGCCGCGTCGGCGGGCTTGCCGAGGATGCGCCGGCCGGCCGCCACCACCGTGTCGGCGGCGAGCACGAGCCCGTCCGCCCGGGCCGCGACGGCCTCGGCCTTCTCCCGCGCCACGCGCTCGGCGTAGCGCCGCGGCAGCTCGGCCTTCCGGGGGGTCTCGTCGATCTCGGCCGGCACCACCGCCTCGGGCACGACGCCGATCTGCGCGAGGAGCGCCCGGCGGCGCGGCGAGGCGGAGGCGAGCACCAGCCGCGGCCGGCCCGCCGCGGTCCCCGCGCCCACGCCTACTTGAAGCGGTAGGTGATGCGGCCCTTGGTGAGGTCGTAGGGCGTCATCTCGACCTGCACCTTGTCGCCCGCCAGCACGCGGATGCGGTTCTTGCGCATCTTGCCCGCGGTGTGGGCGATGATCTCATGTCCGTTCTCGAGCTCGACCCGGAACGTCGCGTTGGGCAGGAGTTCGACCACCGTGCCCGGGAATTCAATCGTCTCTTCTTTCGCCATGCGTCCTCGTCACGTAACGACCGTCGTCGCGGCGGTCGCCGCGAAATCGGCGCGACAGGCGTCGCCACAGGGCCGCCCTTGAGAATCCACGCCGTCGACAGGATTGATGGAGGATAGGTGGCCTAACTCTTGGTAAACGGCAAGCGCGCCGGCGTTCTTTTCCGCCCTAACCGCCGCTCAACCGGCGAAACGCGCCGAAATCCGCTCGCGCAGCGCGTCGCG
>CAZWDE010000440.1:0-2356 GCA_964632555.1 uncultured Limibaculum sp. | reverse complement strand
CGTTTCGCCGCCAGGGGATCGGCTTTGCGCTGCCCGAATCGCGCGCCGAGCCGCCATGGTGCGCCCGCCACCCTCACACTCGGAGACCCCCGAAGAAGATCACCTGGCACGGCAAAACCGGCTTCCGCATCGAGACGCAGGGGCAGGTCCTGCTCCTCGACCCGTGGCTGCGCGGCAACCCCGCCTTCGACGAGGCGCGCTTCGACGAGGCGATCGCCGGCGCGACGCACATCCTGATCACCCACGGCCACGGCGACCACGCCTCGACCGCGGTCGAGATCGCGCAGGCGACCAAGGCGCCGCTGATCGGCATCTACGACTGGGTGACCTGGATCACCGGCGCCAACGACGGCATCGAGGGCGTCGGCATGAACAAGGGCGGCACGGTCAAGGCCGGGGAGGTGGCGGTCACGATGGTGACGGCGGTGCATTCCTCCTCGGTCGACGGGCCGGGCGGCCAGCCGATCTACGCGGGCGCCGAGGCGGGCTTCGTGATCGCCGACGGCACGACGACGCTCTACGTCGCCGGCGACACCGACGTGACGATGGACATGCAGGTGATCCAGGAGCTGCACGCGCCGACCCATGCGATCCTGCCGATCGGCGGGCATTTCACGATGGATGCCGAGCGCGCCGCCTTCGCCGCCAAGAAGTTCTTCGCGCTGCGCGGCGTGATCCCCTGCCACTACCGCACCTTCCCGCTGCTCGCGCAGTCCGCGGACGAGTTCGCCCGGCTGATGGACCCGACGCCCGTGCACGTCCCCGAGGTGATGGGCTCGGTCGAGATCTGAGCCGGCCGACGCGTCAGATCTCGGCCGCGCGGGCCTGGGCGTCGAGGAAGGCGCGGAGATCGGCGATGCGGTGATCCACGTGCTCGGCGTCGGGCGCCGCGCCCGCATGGTCGAGCCAGACCGTGCCCATGCCGAGGCGCTTGGGCTCGACGAGATTGGCCGCCGTGTCCTCGATCATCAGGGCGGTGCGCGGCTCGATCCCGCTCGCCGCGATCACCACGGCATAGGACGCGGGCGCGGGCTTCGCCACGAGGCCCTTGTCCTCGATCCCGTAGACCGCCTCGAACGCGCCGTCGAGCCCGCGCGCGCGAAGCACCCGCCGGGCATAGGCACGCGCCCCGTTGGTGTGGACGATCTTGCGCCCGGGCAGCCGGCCGATCGCGGCGGCCAGCGCCGGATCCCGTTCGACGCGCGAGAGATCGACCGCGTGCACGTCGTCGAGGAAATCGGCGGCGTCGATCCCGTGCTCCTCGACGAGGCCGGTGAGCGTGATGCCGTGACGCTGCCAGTAGTGCCGGCGCAGCCGGTCGGCCTCGGCCCGCGCGACCCCGAGCGCCGCCGCGATATGGGCGACCATCCGCGCGTCGATCTGCGCCAGCAGCCCCGCCTCGGGCGGGTAGAGCGTCTCGTCGAGATCGAAGATCCACACCGCGGGCGCCGGTCGCCGCCTCGCCATCGCTCCTCCCCGCGCCGGCGCGGCGCGAATGTCGTCGGGCATGTCGCATCCCCCATTGCCACACCCGGGCCCGGTCGCATAGTTCCCCGCTCGGACGGCGGCGCGCGGGCCGGACTGGCGCGGGCCGCGGGGCCAATGACGGCGCGGAGGCGGCGATGCGGATCTTCGGCAGCGGGCGGTACCGGGCGCGGATCGCGGAGACGGCGGAGGACGTGCGCGCCTGCCAGCGGCTGCGCTGGCTCGCCTTCCGGGCGAATCGCGGGCTCGGCGCGGAGGCCGACGGGCTCGACGCCGACGGGTTCGACCCGATCTGCCGCCACCTGATGGTCGAGGAGACCCGCACGGGCCGGCTGGTCTGCTGCTTCCGGTTCCTCGCGCTCGCCTCGGGCGCCGAGATCGGCCGCAGCTACTCGGCGCAGCACTACGAGCTGTCGAAGCTCGCCGCCTTTCCCGGGCGCATGGCCGAGATGGGCCGCTTCTGCATCCACCCCGACCACCGCGACCCCGACGTGCTGCGCGTCGCCTGGGCGGCGATGGCCCGCTTCGTCGAGGCCGACCGGGTGGAGATGCTGTTCGGCTGCTCGTCCTTCTCGGGGGTCGACGCCGAGGCCTATGCCGACGCCTTCGCGCTGCTGAAGGAGAAGCACCTCGCGCCGAAGCGCTGGCTGCCGCGGGTGAAGGCGCCCAAGGTCTTCCGCTTCGCCAAGAAGCTCCGGTTCCGCAAGCCCGACCTCAAGCTCGCGCTCTCGCGGATGCCGCCGCTGCTGCGCACCTACCTCACGATGGGCGGCTGGGTCTCGGACCACGCGGTGATCGACCACGATCTCGACACGCTCCACGTCTTCACCGGCGTCGAGATCGCGGCCGTGCCGCCGGCCCGCCGCCGCCT
>CAZWDE010000439.1:0-2382 GCA_964632555.1 uncultured Limibaculum sp. | reverse complement strand
TCAACGGCATCGCCCCCGACATCCGGCTGAAGACGATTCTCGTCGGCTCCTTGCCCTATGTGGTGTGCATGGTGGTGGCGATCGTGATTCTCTGCGTGTTTCCCGGGCTGGCCACGTGGCTGCCCGAGGCGCTGATGGGGCCGGCGCGCTGAGGGAGACGGCGATGGTGCGGGGCGTGCTTTCCGATCTGATGGCGCGGGTCAGCGATGTCGGCCGCTCGCTCGCCGCGATCGACCGCGCGCCGAGCGGGCTGAGGCCCGAGTCGGTGGCGGCGCTCGCGGGCGATCTGATGAGCGGGCGGGGCGAGGCGACCGGGCTCGCGCTCGCGCGCGAGGTGCTGGCCCGCTTCGCCGCCCTCGACGGGCACGAGAAGCGCACCGTCTTCGGCCTCTTCCGCGAGCGGTTCGGCGTCGACCAGGCGGCGCTCGCCTCGGCGGTCGCGCGCTGGCAGGAGCGGCCGGACGACGACGCCGCCCGCGCGCTGCACTATGCCTGCGAGCCGCGCAGCCAGGAACTCCTGCGGATGCTCAACCGCGCGCCCGGCGGCACCGCGGCGCTGGTGGCGATGCGCGACGATCTGCTCGCCTGCCTGCGCGAGGCGCCGGAACTCGCGCCGCTCGACACCGATTTCCGCCACCTCTTCTCGTCGTGGTTCAACCGCGGCTTCCTCGAGCTCCGCCAGATCGACTGGGAGACGCCGGCCGCGATCCTCGAGAAGATCATCCGCTACGAGGCGGTCCACGCGATCCAGGACTGGGACGACCTGCGCCGCCGCGTCGCGGCGCCCGACCGGCAGCTCTACGGCTTCTTCCACCCCGCGCTGCCGGGCGAGCCGCTGATCTTCGTCGAGGTGGCGCTGACCGCGGAGATCCCGGCCGCCATCGGACCGATCCTCGCGCGCGACCGCGCCGAGATCGAGCCCCGGGACGCGCGGACGGCGGTCTTCTACTCCATCTCCAATTGCCAGACCGGCCTGCGCGGCATCTCCTTCGGCAACTTCCTGATCAAGCAGGTGGTCGAGGTGCTGCGCCGCGAGGTGCCCTCGGTCAAGGTCTTCGTCACGCTCTCGCCGGTGCCGGGGCTCCGGCGCTGGGCCGCGGCCGAGAGCGCGCGCGGGGCCGAGGGCGCGCTCACCCCGGGCGAGCGGGCGGCCGTGCGGCTGCTCGACCCGGTCGACGGCTCGATCGACGCGCAGGCGGCCGCCGAGGCGACCGACCGGCTCGCCGGGATGGCGGCCGCCTATCTGCTCGAGGCGAAGGGGCGCGACGGGCGCCCGCTCGACCCCGTGGCGCGCTTCCACCTCGGCAACGGCGCGCGGCTCGAGCGGATCAACCTCGCCGCCGACCATTCCGCGCGCGGGCTCGCCGGGGGCTGGGGCGTGATGGTCAACTACCTCTACGATCTCGACGAGATCGAGAAGAACCACGAGAGCTTCGCGAACTCGGGCACCGTGACGGCGTCGGGCGCCGTCCGCAAGCTCGCCCGGGCGCGACAGGAGGACAAGCGATGACCAACCATCTGGCCGAGGCGCTGGGGCTGGCGCGGACCGACCGGGCCGGGCGCCCGTTCGCGCGGCTCGGCGACGGGCGGGCCTTCGCCTATGCCGACATGGCGGCGCAGTCGGCGCGTTTCGCCGCCGCGCTCGCGGCCCTCGGCGTGGCGCCCGGCGACCGCGTGGCCGTGCAGGTCGAGAAGTCGATCGAGGCGCTCTGGCTCTATCTCGGCTGCGTCCGCGCCGGCGCCGTCTTCCTGCCGCTCAACACCGCCTACACGCCCGCCGAGATCGCCTATTTCGTCGGCAACGCCGAGCCCGCGCTGCTCGTCGCCGATCCCGCGCGCGCCGCGGCGCTGGCGCCGATCGCGGCCGAGGCCGGCGCGCGGCTCGAGACGCTCGGCGTCTGGCGGGAGGACGGCTCGGATCACGGCTCGCTGCTCGCGCATCTGCCCGCGACGCCGGGGTTCGCGGACGTCGCGCGCGGGCCGGACGATCTCGCCGCGATCCTCTACACCTCGGGCACCACGGGGCGGTCCAAGGGCGCGATGCTGACGCATGAGAACCTCGCCTCCAACGCACTGGTTCTCAGGGATGTCTGGCGTTTCACCGAGGCCGACCGGCTGATCCACGCGCTGCCGATCTTCCACACCCACGGCCTCTTCGTCGCGACCAACGTGACGCTCGCCGCGGGGGGCGCGCTCCTCTTCCACGAGCGCTTCCGCGCCGCCGACGTGCTCGCCGACCTGCCCCGGGCGACCGCGCTGATGGGCGTGCCGACCTTCTACACCCGCCTCCTCGAGGAGCCGGGGCGCACGCGCGCCGCCTCTGCCGCGATGCGCCTCTTCGTGTCGGGCTCGGCGCCGCTGCTGGCCGAGACGCACGAGCGC
>CAZWDE010000438.1:0-2394 GCA_964632555.1 uncultured Limibaculum sp. | reverse complement strand
AGATCTACGAGAACCTCGTCTCCGGCGCGGTCGACGCGACCGAGTGGGTCGGCCCCTACAACGACTACTTCATGAAGTTCTACGAGGCGGCGCAGTACTACTACTGGCCGGGCATGCACGAGCCGGGCTCCCAGCTCTGCATGGGCATGAACGCCTCGTGGTGGGGCACGCTCTCGGCGTCGGACCAGGCGCTGATCGAGGCGGCGTGCAACGAGGAGAACGCCCGCCAGATGGCCGAGGCCAACGCCCAGAACGGCGTCTTCCTCGACCGCCTCATCAACGAGCACGGCGTCGAGCTGCGCGAGTTCAACGAGGACGTCTACGACGCCTTCGGCGACGCGGCGGCCGAGGTGATCGAGGAGGCGCGCGCCCATTCCGACCTCGCCACCCGCATCTTCGACAGCACCCTCAAGGCGCGCCGCGAGATCGGCGGCTGGATGGCGATCTCCGACGTCGCCTACTCGATCAAGCGCAACCGCGTGGTCGGCATCGGCTGACGCCGACGCCCCGACCGCCATCGGCGGCAGGCCCCCGCGGCCTGCCGCGCCCATCCCGGATCAACCGCACGGGCCCGCCTCGGGTCCGCGATTGGGAGCGCTGCCCCCCGTGTCTGCCGTGTCTGATGCCAGCCCGGCCGCGTCGCGGCCTTCGCCGGTCCTTCGGAGTTTCGCCTGGACCATGGTGGCGGGCTCGCTGGTCTTCATCCTCAACGGGTATCTGAGCTTCTGGCTCGGCTGGCCGGGGCCGGCCGCGCTCTGGGCCGGCGACGGGGACGGGTCCGTCGCGCTCGCCGCGCTGCAGCTCGGGCTCTACCTCGCGGCGCTCGGCGGGTCGGTCGCCTTCGTGCTCCGCAGCCCCGGCCGGCCGCTGCGCGCCGACGCGGCCGTGATGTCGCGCATGGTGCGCTTCCTCGTGCGCTGGGCGTTCTGGGCGGTGCTGCTCGTCGGGCTCGCCGACATCGCGGTCTCGTTCTTGCGGGTCGAGGGCTTCCTCGTCGACCTGATCGGGCAGCAGCTCGGCGAGGCCTGGGGCTACAACGAGAGCCGCGCGCCGCAGCTGCACCTGCCGCTGATCGGCGTCGCGCTGCTGCTCGCGATGGTCACGCCCACGCTCGGCTTCCACTGGCTGGCGCTCTTCGTGGTGCTGGCCGAGCTCTCGATCGTCTTCTCGCGCTTCGTCTTCTCCTACGAGCAGGCCTTCCAGGCCGACCTCGTGCGGTTCTGGTACGGCGGGCTCTTCCTCTTCGCCTCGGCCTACACCCTCGTCGAGGACGGCCATGTCCGGGTCGACGTCATCTACGCGGGCCTCAGCACGCGCACGCAAGGCTGGCTCAACGCCTTCGGCTCGGTGGTGATGGGCATCCTCTTCTGCTGGGTGATCCTCTATTTCGGCATGGCGACCCGCTCGAGCACGATCACGGCGCCGCTGCTCAGCCTCGAGGTCACGCAGGCGGGCTTCGGCATGTATGTGAAATACCTGATGGCCGGCTTCCTCGGCGTCTTCGCGCTCTCGATGATGATCCAGTTCTCGGCCTATCTGCTCGACAGCTGGGCCGACTGGCGCGGCGAGCCGGGCGGTCACGCGCACCACGTGCACGGCGAGCGCGGCGAGCACGCGATGGAGGCCTGACGCATGGAGCTCGTGTTTCTCTTCGTGCTGATCGGCCTCATGGCCGCCGCGCTCGCCTCGGGCTTCCCCGTGGCCTTCGCGCTGCCGGGCTCGGCGATCGTCACGATCCTGCTGGCCGCCGGCGCCGGGCTCGTCGCCGAGGGCAACGCGGATGCCTATTTCGCCCATGGCGGCGCCGACGAGTGGCTCTCGGCCGGGGTCACCAACTTCCGCGGCATCTACTGGGAGGCCGAGCGCGACACGCTGATCGCGATCCCGCTCTTCGTCTTCATGGGGATCATGCTGCAGCGCTCGAAGATCGCCGAGGACCTGCTCGTCACCATGGCGCAGCTGTTCGGCCCGATCCCGGGCGGTCTCGGCATCTCGGTCGTCTTCGTCGGCGCGCTGCTCGCGGCGACCACGGGCATCCTCGGCGCGACGGTGGTCGCGATGGGCCTGATCTCGCTGCCGGCGATGATGCGCAACCAGTACTCGATGCCGCTCTCGACCGGCACGATCGCCGCCTCGGGCACGCTCGGCCAGATCATCCCGCCCTCGATCGTGCTGATCATCCTGGCCGACCAGCTCGCCTCGGCGACCGACCAGGCCGGCACCGCGCGCACCAATCTCTACAAGGCCTCCACCGGGGAACTCTCGCTGCCCTCTGAGTTCGCCGTGACCTCGACCAGCGCCGGCGACATGTTCATGGGCGCGCTGATCCCCGGGCTCGTGCTCGTCGGCCTCTTCATGGCCTATATCCTCACCCTCGCGCTGATCCGGCCGAAG
>CAZWDE010000437.1:0-2397 GCA_964632555.1 uncultured Limibaculum sp. | reverse complement strand
GCGTGCCCATCAGGAACCCGCCCGGACAGGCCGGCACCACCACCATCTCCGGCGCCCAGGGCTCCGCGCTGTCCGTGAAGACCGTGCCCGGCGGCGCAAGATCCGCCCGCCGCCCGATTGCCGCCATCAGCGCCCGCGCGCCCAGCGTGAAGCTCTCGCCGCAGCGGCGGCGGGCAAGCTCCGAGCGGGCGCTGATCTGGCCGAGACGCGCCGCGCCGCGGCCGAGGGCGAGACGGAGAAGCCCTGCGAGCTGCTCGAGCGCGCGGCGCGCCTCCTCGGGGCACGGGCCCTCCTCGAGCAGCCGGTCGATCTCGGCCAGCGCCTCGCGCAGCAGGCGCTCCATCTCGCCGTCGAGCGGAACGGCTGCCCCTGGGTCGACGGCGGCCTCGGCCCAGCGGGCAAGGAGCGCGTCGAGGCATCGGAACACGGCCGCCATCGCCACGGGGAGCGGCGTGCGGGCTGCATCGTCGCCCGGCTCGGTGGCGTCGCGGAGCTCGAGCTGGAGATCGTGGAGGGCGTTGAGGTCCTCCTCGCGCCAGTCCGCGCAGGGCCGCGCGAGGGTGGCATAGGCCTCGGTGGCGAGCTCCCGGAGCAGCCCGCGCAGATTGTCGCCGACCGCGCCGAGGGCGAGGGCCACCAGCGTCTCGATCGCAGGACGGGCGGTGTCGTCCCCATCGGCGGTCTCGGCGGCGCGCGCGAGCAGCTGCGCGATCGCGTCGGCCGGCACGGCGTAGCCCGTGGTCTGCCCGGCCTCTAGCGGACGCCCCGAGACGAGCCCCAGCAACCGCTCTCCGGGCTCGCGGTGGAAGAGCCCCGTGCCGCTCATGTTGGGCTCGACGAGGTGATCGCCGCGGAGCGACAGCACGGCGCCGGCCCCGTAGAGCACCGTGCCCTCGCGCGGGTCGCCGTCGATGCGCGCGGTGATGAAGTCGAGGGTGACGACCGGCGTGCCGGTGCCGGGCCGCGTCTCGTCGAGCCGCGCCCAGCTGTCCCTCGGCGCGGTCTGCCCGTCCGCGAAGGTGAGCACGGCGATGTCGGACCCGGCGGCGAGACGCGGGTCGTAGGGCGCCCATGCCGCGATGGTCGCGGTGACGGAGAGGGGCAGGTTCGGGAACGTGACGCGGATGACCGGCGACGGCGCCTCGTTGGCCCCGGAGATGACATGCGCGCAGGTCACCGCCTGGCGCGGCCCGACGAGCACGGCATGGCCGGAGAGGGCCCCGTCGACCTCGACCCAGCCGACAGCCCGGCAGGCGGCCGGATGGATCATTTCTTGCCGGTGCCCGCCGCCGGCTCCCAGGTGAGCGAGACCTTCATCTCCGTCTCGGCGCCGGCCTTGGCGATGATGAAGCCGGCGGAGCCCGACATCTTGAGGCCGATCTCGACCGAGACCTCCTTGGGCGTCAGGTCGAGGCCCATGATCAGGTCCTGGAGGCTTCTCGCGTACGCCTTGAGGCTCGTCATCGCCTCCTCGAAGCTCTTCGGCGCCTCGGCGATCACATCGCCCGCCCGGCCGGTCATGGGCGCCGAGCCCTTCGCCACGAACTCGGGCGCCGCCGGCTTGCCGCCTGCGGCCCGCGCAACGCTCTCGTCCACTTCGATCGCGATCCGGCCATGCGGCGTGTCGAAGGTCAGAATGCCCGTCATCGATTTGTCCTTCTCGAATCCCGTTGCAGCCATCAGGATCGGGCGACAATTCGAGATCAAGGCATTTCGCATGGCCGGCCGGTACGCGCTCCTGATCGCCAACAGCACCTTCTCGGATCCGGCGCTGGAGCGGCTCTCCGCGCCCGAGAACGACGTGATCGGTCTGCGCGACGTGCTGGCCCGGCCGGACATCGCCGGCTTCGAGACGCGGCTGATCGTCAACGCCGGGATGGACGAGGCGCGTATCGCGGTCGCCGAGCACTTCCGGAACCGCGCGCCCGACGACCTGCTCCTGCTCTACTACACTGGCCACGGCCTCCGCGACGAGCGCGGCGATCTCTACCTCGCCCTGCCGCAGACGCGGGCCGACGCGCCGGGCGCGGTGTCGCTCGAGGCCGACTTCGTGCGCAAGCAGATGGACCGCTGCCACTCCCGCCGCCAGGTGCTGATCCTCGACTGCTGCCACAGCGGGGCCTTCATGCGCCGCGAGGGCGCGAAACGATCGGACCGGGAGCCCCACCTCTTCCAGACCGATTTCGACCCGCGCGGCCACGGCCGCTTCGTCCTCGCCGCCTCCGCGGCCGACGAGAGCGCCTTCGAGGTCGAGGGTCGCTCGATCTTCACGCGCCACCTCGTCGAGGCGCTCGCGACCGGCGCAGCGGCGCCCGAGAAGCCCGAGATCACCGTCAACGACCTCCACGACTATGTCTGCCTGCGCGTCGCGGCCGAGACGGCGCCGATGCAGCCGCA
>CAZWDE010000436.1:0-2399 GCA_964632555.1 uncultured Limibaculum sp. | reverse complement strand
GACTTGAGGCGACCTGCCGGGCCAGCTCGGTCTTGCCGGTGCCGGGCTCGCCCTTGACGAGCAGCGGCCGCTCGAGCCGGATCGCGGCGTTGACCGCGAGGCTCAGATCCTCGGTCGCGACGTAGCGGTCGGTCCCCTCGAAGCGCGTCATCGGCCTTGGCCCCGGCTCGCGCGGCGCCCCGGCCGGCCCCGCCTCGGCGCCGTATAACGCATGCGCAACATGAGTTTAAGGCGTGACATGCAGGCACGAACTCCCTATAGGAAGGCCAGACCAAACGGGGGCGCCCGACCCCACGGGGCGCGTGCGTGTTAGGGGCCGCAGCCATGAATGTCGAGACCTCCATCGACGCGGAGTATCGTCCGAGCGACGACGAGCCGTTCATGAACGACCGGCAGAGGGACTACTTCCGGCGCAAGTTGCAGGAGTGGCGGGACTCGATCCTCGACGAGAGCCGCGAGACCGTCGAACACCTGCGCGAGGAGACCAACAACATCCCCGATCTCGCGGACCGCGCCTCGGCGGAGACCGACCGGGCGCTCGAGCTCCGCACGCGCGACCGCCAGCGCAAGCTGATCGCCAAGATCGACGCGGCGCTCCGGCGGATCGAGGACGGCAGCTACGGGTATTGTGAAGTGACCGGCGAGCCGATCTCGCTGCGCCGGCTCGAGGCGCGGCCGACCGCGACGCTGTCGCTCGAGGCGCAGGAGGCGCACGAGCGGCGGGAGAAGGTGCACCGCGACGGCTGAGCGTCGGCCCCGCGCGGCGATCGGGCCCGGCCGCCGCGCCGGGCTCACGCGTTTTCTCAGCTTTTCTTAAGAGCGGCGCCGCGGCCGAAAGGAAAATTCGGCCGGTCCGGGTTCCGCAGTGCGGCATTCCCTCTCGCCCGCCTGGGCGGGTTCCGATAGGGCTCGCGCGTGTCCGATCGGAAACGCGCGAGGAGGAAGCATGACCGCACAGACCGAGTTCGGCAGCATCACCGTGGCGGAGCCGCTCGCGCGGTTCGTCGAGGACGAGGCGCTGCCCGGCACCGGGATCGAGCCGCGCCGCTTCTGGGCCGGGCTCGCCGATCTCGCCGCCCGCTTCGCGCCGCCGAACCGGGCGCTGGTGGCCGAGCGGGACCGCCTGCAGGCCGCGATCGACGAGTGGCACCGCGCGCGCCGCGGCGAGCCGCACGACGCGGCCGCCTACCGCGCCTTCCTCGAGGAGATCGGCTATCTCATGCCCGAGGGGCCGGATTTCGCCGTCGACACCCCCCGCGTCGACCGGGAGTTCACCACCGTCGCCGGGCCGCAGCTCGTGGTGCCGGTGATGAACGCGCGCTACGCGATCAACGCGGCGAACGCGCGCTGGGGCTCGCTTTACGACGCGCTCTACGGCACCGACGCGCTCGGCAGCCTGCCCTCGAAGGGCGGCTACGACCGCCGGCGGGGCGGGCGCGTCGTGACCTGGTCGAAGACGCATCTGACGGGCGTGGTGCCGCTCGCCGCCCCCGGCACCTCCTGGGCCCATGCCGAGCGCGTGTGGGTCGAAGACGGCGCGCTGCGCCTCAAGCTGATCCCGGGGCTCACCACGCGCGACGGGGCGGGCGTGCGCCCCGATCGCACGGGGCTCGCCGACCCCGCGCAGTTCGTCGGCTATCGCGGCGACCCGGCGAGCCCGTCGGCCGTGCTGCTCAAGGCCAACGAGCTCCATATCGAGCTCGTGATCGACCTCGCCCACCCGATCGGGCGGCACGACAGCCTCGGCCTCGCCGACGTGATCCTCGAGTCGGCCGTCACGACGATCTGCGACTGCGAGGACTCCGTCGCCGCGGTCGACGCCGAGGACAAGGTGACGACCTACCGGAACTGGCTCGGGCTCATGACGGGCGATCTCGAGGCCGAGGTGAGCAAGGGCGGCGAGACCTTCATCCGCCGCCTCGCGCCCGACCGCCGCTATACGGCGCCCGACGGATCGGAGATCGCGCTGCCCGGCCGCGCGCTGCTGCTGGTGCGCAATGTCGGGCCGCTGATGACGACCCCCGCCGTGCGCCTCGCGGACGGCTCGGAGCTGCCCGAGGAGATCCTCGACGCCGCCTGCACCGTGCTGATCGCGCTGCACGATCTCGCGAAGACGGACGGCCCGCGCAACTCCCGCGAGGGCTCGGTCTATGTCGTGAAGCCGAAGATGCACGGGCCCGAGGAGGTCGCCCACACCGACGCGCTGATGGCGGCCGTCGAGGACCTGCTCGGGCTCGAGCGGAACACCGTCAAGATCGGCATCATGGACGAGGAGCGCCGCACCACGGTGAACCTCAAGGCCTGCATCCGCGCCGCCCGCTCGCGCGTCGCCTTCATCAACACAGGGTTCCTCGACCGCACGGGCGACGAGATCCACACCTCGATGCAGGCGGGGCCGA
>CAZWDE010000435.1:0-2410 GCA_964632555.1 uncultured Limibaculum sp. | reverse complement strand
CGCCGCGCCAGTGGCCGGCCGGCGGGCCGTGGGTGGGTCGGCGCGCCGTGGCGGCCGGCATGGCGGCGCCGGGGCGGGGCCCGCAGGCCGGCCCGGGGGCACGGGACCGCGGCTCAGATCGAGAGATAGTCCTGGCGCAGCTCCTCGTTGTCGAGCACCTCCTGCGCCGTCCCGTCGAACACCACGGTTCCCATGTCGAGGATGATCGCGCGGTCGGCGAGGTGCAGCGCCGCGATCGCGTTCTGCTCGACGATCACCGTGGTCATGCCGAGATCCTTGATCGCCTCGAGCGTGCGCTCGATCTCCTGCACGATCACGGGCGCGAGGCCCTCGTAGGGCTCGTCGAGCAGCAGGAGCTTGATGTCGCGGGCGAGCGCGCGGGAGATCGCGAGCATCTGCTGCTCGCCGCCCGAGAGCGTCGTCCCCTCCTGCCGGCGCCGCTCGCCGAGGCGCGGGAAGAGCTCGTAGATGCGCTCCTTCGACCAGCCGTGCGGCGGCGCGATCTGGGCGAGGTCGAGGTTCTCCTCCACCGTCAGCCCCTGGATGATGCGCCGGTCCTCCGGCACCAGCCCGATGCCGGAGCGCGCCGCCTCGTGGCTCCGCATCTCGTGCAGCGGCTGGTGGTCGAGCCAGATCTCGCCATGCTTGAGGGCGGGGTTGTCGAGGCGCGCGAGGGTGCGCAGCGTCGAGGTCTTGCCCGCGCCGTTGCGGCCGAGGAGCGCGAGGATCTCGCCCTCGCGCACGTCGAAGCTCACCCCCTGCACGATGTAGCTCTCGCCGTAATAGGCGTGGATGTCCCACACCGAGAAATAGGCCGGCGCCCCGCCCATCGCCTTGTGCGGCGGCACCATGTGCTCGTGCGCGGCCTTCCACTGTTCGGGGCCGAGGAGGGTCGAGGTCTCGCTCATCGCGGGCGTCCTTGGCTGGGGCAGGGCGCGCCCTCGGCGGTCCTGCGGATCACGTGGGTGCGGATCGCGTCGGCGATCCCGGGGCGGGGCGGGGCCGGCGCCCGCCGGGGCGCGCCGGCCGGGTCGGGCTCGGGGCCGAGCCGCCGGGCGCGGCGCCATTCCTGCGGGGTGAGGGCCGGCCGGTTCACAGGTGGGCCCCGCCGAGATAGGCTTCCTGCACGCGGCTGTCGCCCTTGATGTCGGCGGGCGCGCCCTCGGCGATCACCGTGCCCTGCGCGAGCACCGTGATCTTCCGCGCCAGCGAGAAGACGACGTGCATGTCGTGCTCGATCACCACCATGGTGATGCCGCGGTCGGCGATCTGGGCCAGAAGCTCGACCGTGCGGTTGGTGTCGGCGCGCGACATGCCGGCGGTCGGCTCGTCGAGCAGGAGGAGCTTCGGGTCCTGCACGAGGCACATGGCGAGCTCGAGCCGGCGCTTGTCGCCGCGCGAGAGCTGGCCGGCCTGCATCTCGGCCTTGTCGGCCATGTTGAGATCCTCGAGCTGCGCCATCGCCCGCTCCTGGATGGAGCGCTCGCCCTCGAGCCGGGCCACGGCGTTGAGCGTGAAGGCGCCGTCGCGCTTCGCGAAGGCGGGGATCATCACGTTCTCGAAGCAGCTGAGGTTGCCGAAGATCTCGGGCGTCTGGAACACGCGGGAGACGCCGGCCTGGTTGATCTCGTGCGGCTTGATGCCGAGCAGCGAGCGCCCGTCGAAGGTGACGCTGCCGGTGTCGGGCTTCAGCCGGCCGACGAAGCAGTTGAGCAGCGTCGACTTGCCGGCGCCGTTCGGGCCGATGATCGCGTGCACGGACGACTTCTCGACCGAGAGGTTGACCTCGTCGAGCGCCTTGAGCCCGCCGAAGCGCTTGTTGACGTTCTGGACCTCGAGGATGCCCATCTCCCCCTCCCTCACTCGGCCGGCGCCGGCGCCGCGCCGGTCTCGCGCTCGACGCTGCGGCGGCGGGTCAGCATCCGGGCGAGCCTCGTGAAGCCCTCCATCAGCCCGCCCGGCAGGAAGATGACGACGAGCATGAACATCACGCCGAGCGTGAGATGCCAGCCCTCGCCGACGAAGAGCGCGAGCACGGAGACCAGCGGCTCGGCGATCCAGGACGGCAGGAAGGCGAAGACCTCGAGCAGCTCGGGCTTGTTGAAGGAGGAGAAGATCTGCTCCATGTACTTGATCGCGCCGGCGCCGAGCACCGGGCCGAGCAGCGTGCCCGTGCCGCCGAGGATGGTCATCAGCACCACCTCGCCCGAGGCCGTCCACTGCATGCGCTCGGCCCCCGCGAGCGGGTCGGTGACCGCCATCAGCCCCCCGGCGAGGCCCGCATACATGCCCGAGATCACGAAGGCGGCGAGCGTGTAGGGGCGCGTGTTGAGCCCGGTGTAGTTCATCCGCTGCTGGTTCGACTTCACCGCCTTCAGCATCATGCCGAAGGGCGAGCGGAAGATCCGCA
>CAZWDE010000434.1:0-2421 GCA_964632555.1 uncultured Limibaculum sp. | reverse complement strand
GCCGACCGAGAGCCCGAGGAAGCGGTAGACCTTGCCCATCCAGTCGGCGTCGCGGGTCGCGAGGTAGTCGTTCACCGTGACCACGTGGACGCCCTTGCCGGGCAGCGCGTTGAGATAGACCGGCATGGTCGCGACCAGGGTCTTGCCCTCGCCGGTCTTCATCTCGGCGATCTTGCCGTCGTGCAGCACCTTGCCGCCGATGATCTGCACGTCGAAGGGCCGCATGCCGAGGGTCCGCTTCGCGGCCTCGCGCACCGTGGCGAAGGCTTCGGGGAGCAGCTGGTCGAGCGTCTCGCCGTCCCCGAGGCGCTTGCGCAGCCGCTCGGTCTGGCCGCGAAGCGCGTCGTCCGACAGCGCCGCGATGCGCGGCTCGAGGGCGTTGACCGCCTCCACGGTCTTCTGGGTCGCCTTCACCTTGCGGTCGTTGACGCTGCCGAAGAGGCGGCGGCCGATGGTCTTCATTCCGAGCATAGGGGCGCTCTCCCGTGGGCGCGCCATGGCGCCGGCCATCCAGCGCGCCGGCCCGGAGCGCGCCGTGGCGCGGCGGTGCGGCGCGGAAGAAATCCGATCCCGACGGTTGCTGCGCCGGGGGCGAGGGCGTACACCTCTGAGGCGCCGCGCCCGGCCCGACCGAGACTTATTGGCGCCCCGGTGGGCTGTCAACGCCGAGGGGCCGGCCGGCCCGTGATGACCCCGCCGCCCGCCCGGCCCGCGCCGGCGCCGGGTGGTCCAGCGAAGGAGATCCCCGTGGAGCCCACCTTGAAGCCGCGCCGCGCCGCGCGGGCCGATCTCGCCGGCCTCGTCGCCCTCGCCTTCGCCCTTCTCGCCGCCCCCGCCGCCGCGCAGGACACCGGACAGGACGGCGCGACCGGCGCGGCCGGCACCGCCGAAGAGGCGCCCGCCGACGGCGCCGCGGCCGAGAGCGCGGCCGCCGCCTCCGACCTGACGGCGGAGAGCGTGATCGCGCGCGTCGGCGGCGCCGAGGTGACGCTCGGCGAGCTGATCGCGGTGCGCCAGGCGTTGCCGCAGCAATACCAGTCGCTGCCGCCCGAGGTGCTGCGCGACGGCCTCCTCGAGCAGCTGGTCAACCAGACGGTGCTGGCCGAGCGCGCCCGCGAGGAGGGCCTCGAGGACCGCACCGACGTCGCGCTCCAGCTCAAGAACCTGACCAACTCGACGCTGGCGGACACCTTCATGCGCAGCCGCCTCGAGGAGGCGCTGACGCCCGAGGCGATCGAGGCCGAGTACGAGCGGCGCTACGCCGACGCCGAGCCCGAGGAGGAGATCAACGCCGCGCACATTCTCGTCGACAGCCGCGAGAAGGCCGAGGACATCCGCGAGGAGATCCTCGCCGGCCGCGCCTTCGCCGACGCCGCCGAGGAGTACGGCACCGACGCGACCCGGAGCCGCGGCGGCGATCTCGGCTGGTTCGTGGCGAGCGACATGGTGCCGGAATTCGCCGAGGCCGCCTTCGCGCTCGAGACCGGGGCGGTGAGCGAGCCGGTCGAGACCCCCTTCGGCTGGCATCTCATCACCGTGATGGACCGGCGCGAGCGGGCGGCCCCGCCGCTCGCGGAGGTGCGCGAGGAGATCCTCCGCGCCCTCGCCGAGCAGGCGCAGCGCGAGATCCTCGCGGCCGCGAAGTCCGACGTGCCGGTCGAGGTGGTGGAGGGCGATTTCCCGCCGGCGCTGCTTCTCGCCGACGACCTGATCGCCCCCGACGCCGAGTGATCGCCGGGTGAGCGGGGACGACGCCCTCCGGGCCGAGCTCGCGGCGAAACGCTCGGCGCTGGCCACGCTCGAGGCCGAGATCGCCGCCCTCGAGGCGCGGCTCGGAGGCCATGTCTCGCCGCTCGCCCCGGCGCGGTTCCCCGATCTGCCGGCGGTCGGCGGCGTGCGGCTGGCCGCGGCCGAGGCCGGGGTTCGCTACCGCGGCCGCCCGGACGTGATGCTGGCCCGCCTCGAGGGGGGCGCGGTCGCCGGGGTCTTCACCCGCTCGGCGACGCGGGCGGCGCCCGTCCTCTGGTGCGAGGCGCGCCTCCGCGAGGGCGGCTCGCCGCGCGCCCTGCTCGTCAACGCGGGCAACGCCAACGCGTTCACCGGGGCGGAGGGCATGGCGGCCGTGGAGCGCCTCGCCGCGTCGGCGGGCGCCGCGCTCGACCTGCCGCCCGAAGCGGTGCTGATGGCCTCGACCGGCGTGATCGGCGAGCCGCTGCCCGCCGCCCGCATCGAGGCGGTTCTCGCGGGGCTCGCCGCCGGGCTCGCCGAGGGCGCCTTTGAGCCGGCCGCCCGCGCGATCATGACGACGGACACCTTCCCCAAGGGCGCCGGCGCCGAGATCGCGCTCGACGGACGCACGGTCCGCGTCGCCGGCATCGCCAAGGGCTCCGGCATGATCGCGCCCGACATGGCCACGATGCT
>CAZWDE010000433.1:0-2436 GCA_964632555.1 uncultured Limibaculum sp. | reverse complement strand
AGGCGCAGAACTTGTCGCAGCCCTCCTGCACCGTGAGGAACGCGGCGGGCGCGCGCCGCGTCGCGGTCTCGGGCAGATGCTCGAACTTGTCCTCGGCCGGGAACTCGGTGTCGATCTGCGCCCGCCCCTCGGCCTCGGCGCGGGCGAGCAGCTCGGGCAGGCGGTGATAGGCCTGCGGGCCGACCACCACGTCGAGCATCGGCGCGCGGGCGGCCATCTCGGCGCCCTCGGCCTGCGCCACGCAGCCGGCGACGGCGAAGCGCGTGCCGCGAGCCCGGAGCGGCTTCAGCCGGCCGAGCTCGGAATAGACCTTCTCGGCCGCCTTCTCGCGGATGTGGCAGGTGTTGAGGAGCACGAGATCGGCGGTCTCGGGCGCGGCGACGGTCTCGTAGCCGGCGGCGGCCAGCGCGGCCGCCATGCGCTCGCTGTCGTAGACATTCATCTGACAGCCGTAGGTCTTGACGAAAAGCTTGCGCGCCATGCCCCGTCTCCCGCAGCGGGCGCCCAGCGGACCCCCGGCTGCGCCGTCACCTAGCGGCTCGGGCCCCGCGCCGCAACGCCCCGCCCGGCGGGGCGCCGGGGCGGGCTCAGCTCTTGGGCTTGCGCCCGAGCCCGATCTTCTTGGCGAGCTGCTTGCGCGTCTCCGAATACTTCGGCGCCACCATCGGGTAGTCGTGCGGCAGCCCCCATTTCGCGCGGTATTCCTCCGGCGTCATGTTGTAGGCCGTCGCGAGATGGCGCTTCAGCATCTTGAGCTTCTTGCCGTCCTCGAGACAGATCAGGTGGTCGTCCGTGATCGATTTCTTGATCGGCACGGCCGGCTTCAGCTCCGGCTCGGGCTCGGCCTGCGTGCCGTTCAGCCCCGACAGGGTCTTGAACACGGTCTCGATCAGAGCCGGCAGATCGGTGTTGGACACCGCGTTGTTGGACACGTGGGCCGAAACGATCTGCGACGTGTGGGCCAGAAGTTGCGCGTGCTCGCTCGATTCCTCAGCCATGGTACCTCTCCGGATTTGCAATCCACCGGGATTTTCGCACCCGTTCCGCGACCCCCAAATCGGACGGAAACAAAACACCGGCGATGCGAACCCGGCTCGTCGTGTGGCGTCAGGGTTATAATCATTCCCGCAGAAGAATTCAAATCGTTAGAGCGGAGAAAATTTCGGATCTCTTGAACCCTTCGCAGGCTGTTCGGCAGATGCCGGAGGGTCGACTCGGGAGACCGGGCCCGAGAGGCCGTCGAATGCCCCGGGCCGCAGCGCGAGGCCGAGAACACGCGCCGGATTCACGGGTTTCGGGAAGGCGAGCGCCGCCGCCGCGGCCCGGCTGAAGCCGAACCGCGCATAGTAGGGCTCGTCGCCGACGAGGATCACCCGCTCCCAGCCGAGCGCGCGCGCGTCCTCGAGCGTCTCGCCCATCAGGCGCGCGCCGATTCCCTCGCCCTGCCGCGTCGGGTGCACGGCGATCGGCCCGAGCAGCAGCGCCGGCGCGCGCGCCGCGCCGACCGCCACCGGCCAGTAGCGGATCGCGCCCACGACGGCGTCCCACTCGTCGCGCGCGATGCGGCAGAGGGCGGCGACCGGCGCCACCCCCTCGCGCAGCTGGTAGGAGCTGAGCGCGCCCCGTCCCGGCGCGAAGGCGAGGTCGAGCAGCGTCTCCACCGCCTCGCGGTCGGCGTCGGTTTCGGGGAGAAATCGCAACATCGGGTTTGCAAGGGTCGGGCCGCGGCGCTAGAGGGTGCGCCTATCACGGGCAGCGGCGGGCGCGCCAGCGCGACGGCGCGGCCTGCGGGGGGCGCGAGCATGTTCTACCGACCGAGCGAGGGTCACGGCCTGCCCCACGATCCGTTCAAGGCCATCGTGGTGCCGCGCCCGATCGGCTGGATCTCGAGCCGCGACGCCGAGGGCCGGGCCAACCTCGCGCCCTACAGCTTCTTCAACGGCTGCGGCGACGCCCCGCCGCTCGTGATGTTCGCGCAAACCGGGCGCAAGACGCGCGAGGAGGCGGAGAAGGACTCGGTCGCCAACATCCGCGCCACCGGCGAGTTCGCCTGCAACATCGTCGGCGAGGCGCTGGCGCGGGCGATGAACGAGAGCTCGGGCGTCTACCCGCACGGCGAGGACGAGTTCGCGCGGGCGGGCCTCGGCAAGGCGCCCTGCGAGACGATCGGCGCGCCGCGCGTCGCCGAGGCGCCGGCGGTGCTCGAATGCCGCCTCGTGCGGATGCTCGACGACCTGCCGAGCTGGAAGCCGCATGCCCGCAACATCCTCGTGATCGGCGAGGTGACGGGCGTGCATATCCGCGACGAGCACCTGGTGGACGGGCGGCTCGAGATCACCCGCTACCGGCCGGTGTCGCGGCTCGGCTACATGGACTATGCGACCGTCGTCGAGACCTGGGAGATGGACCGGCCCGGTTGAGCCCGGCGCGGGCCCG
>CAZWDE010000432.1:0-2449 GCA_964632555.1 uncultured Limibaculum sp. | reverse complement strand
CACAAGCAGAACTTCCGCCGCATGATCGAGCGCTCGGGCCTCGTCGAGCGCACCGGCCGGGTGACGAGCCGCCATGGCGGGCGCCCGGCGGCGGAATACCGCCTCGCGCCGGAGGCGACATGGGAGCGCCGCGCCGCCTCGATCCGCCTCGGCGGCGGCTGAGGCCCGCGCCCGGTCGCCGCTCAGCGCCGGCCGGAGGCGCGACCGCCCCGCGCCGCCGCGTCTGAGCTTGCGGGCTGCATCGGTTGCAGCTCGACCGCGAACTGAGCCTCGACGAACATCTGCTCGGAGACAAGTGGGGCGACCCTCTGGCCGTCCGATCGGTTGGGAAAGGACAGAACGAGGCCGATCTGCAATCTGAGCTTGGGTGTGCGAGGCGGCGCCATTCGGTTGTTCTCGGCGACACGAACGACGTCGACTCTCACCTTCAGTTCCGGGAATGGCAACGAAAGTACGTTCCGGGCCAAATTGCAGCGCAGGGGTTGCGCTCCATTCCGCGCTGCGGGTGGGTAGGTGAATCTGGCTTTGGTGCCTTGGGAGACGCTCCCGCTGCGCTGGATCTGGCTGCCGGACAACGAGGCGGTCACGACGAGGTCGGACTGAACTTGATCTTGCCTCCCGTCGGCGAGAGCTCGAAGGGCCGCACGGCCCGCATCCGCCCGCTCAATCCGCTTGCCGTGGTCCGAAGCGCAATCCGCTCCTGGCTCGTGCCGTTGTGCAGCACCGAGCCGGTCAGGGTAATTCCGCCGTCGAGCGTCACGCCCTGATCCCGGAGGATCTGCGCCTGCCGCGCGAAAAACGCCATGATCGGGATCCGCGCCATGGGATGCCACCTGGAACCGATTTCCTGTGCAATCAAACCGGACCATGGACCGAGCGGTCCGGTATGGCAACGCCGCGCCCGCGGTCGGGTCCGATCCGGGATGCGGGCTCGAGGAGGACGGCGCGCATATCCTGCCGACGGCTGGCCCCCCGCCACGCAGCCAGCGCCCAGCCCGGGCGCGCCGCCGCCGTCCGCTTCGGCGGCGCGCGGCGGGGCGAGGCGCGCTGAGCGGGGCGCCCCCTCAGCCGTTGCCGGCGCCGCCGCGCAGGTTCTGGAAGAGCTCGACCGGGATCGGCAGCAGGATCGTCGTCGCCGGGCTGCCGGCCGCATCCTGCACCGTGTTGAGATAGCGGAGCTGCATCGCGTTGACGTTGTCGCCGATCGTCTGGCTCGCCTCGACGAGCTTCTCGGCCGCCTGAGCCTCGCCCTCGGCCGAGATCACGCGGGCACGGCGGTTGCGCTCGGCCTCGGCCTGGCGGGCGATCGCGCGCACCATGCTGTCGTCGATGTCGACATGCTTGATCTCGACATTCGTGACCTTGACGCCCCAGGGGTCGGTCTGCTCGTCGAGGATCGACTGGATGTCGGCGTTGAGCTTCTCGCGCTCGGAGAGCATCGCGTCGAGCTCGTGCTTGCCGAGCACCGAGCGCAGCGTGGTCTGCGCCAGCTGAGAGGTCGCGGCGCGGAAGTTTTCCACCGAGATCACCGCCTTCTCCGGGTCGACGATGCGGAAATAGAGCACCGCGTTGACCTTCACCGAGACGTTGTCCTTGGAGATGATGTCCTGGCTCGGCACGTCCTCGACGAACACGCGGAGGTCGACGCGCACGATCTGCTGGATCACCGGCACGACGAAGATGAAGCCGGGGCCCGACACCTTGGTGAACCGGCCGAGCGTGAACAGCACGCCCCGCTCGTATTCGCGAAGGATCGCGACGCCGTAGGCGAAGAACAGCCCGATCAGAAGCAGGATCAGGCCATAGACGCTGAGGTCGGAGACGGTCATGGGGTCTCTCCGGTGCTGGCGGTGTCGGGGGCCGTGCGGTCGTCGTCGTCGGCGGCGCGGCGCGCGCCGACCTCGAGGGTGAGGCCGTCCAGCCGGCGGATCTCCACCGTCTGGCCGGGCGAGAGATCGGCGGGCCCGCGCGCGGTCCACCGCTCGCCATGGGCGTGGACGTGGCCGCGGCCGCTCTCCCAGTCGAGCACCCGGGCGGGAAGGCCCACCATCGCCTCGGCCCCCGCATGGGCGCGCCCGCGCCGGGTGCCGATGATCGCGCCGATCACCAGCGTCACCATCACGAGGCTGAGCCCCGCGAGCAGGCCGATCACGCCCCACGAGATCTGGTAGGCCGGCAGGTCGGTGTCGATCAGGATCGCCGCGCCGATCGAGAAGGCCGCCGCGCCGCCGACGCCGAGCACGCCGAAGGCGGGCGTCACGGCTTCCGCCGTCATCAGCGCGAGGCCGAGGCCGACGAGCGCGAGGCCGGTGTAGTCGACCGGCAGCAGGTTGAGCGCGTAGAGCCCGAGCAAGAGGCAGATGGCGCCGGGAATGCCCGGGCCGAGACCGGGGCTCGAGAGCTCGAACAGGAGGCCGTAGAAGCCGAGCGTCATCAGCAGGAGCGCGAC
>CAZWDE010000431.1:0-2465 GCA_964632555.1 uncultured Limibaculum sp. | reverse complement strand
AGCGGCTGTCGCTCGGGGCCAGCCACTCCTTCACCCCGCCCCAGTAGACGTCCTTCTCCGGGTGCCAGATGTCCTCCCGCCCGAAGGAGAAGCCGAAGGTCCGCAGCCCCATCGACTCGTAGGCGACGTTGCCGGCGAGGATGATGAGGTCGGCCCAGCTGATCTTGTTGCCGTACTTCTTCTTGATCGGCCAGAGCAGGCGGCGCGCCTTGTCGAGGCTCGTGTTGTCGGGCCAGGAGTTCAGCGGCGCGAAGCGGATGTTGCCGGTGCCGGCGCCGCCGCGCCCGTCGGCGACGCGGTAGGTGCCCGCGGCGTGCCAGGCGAGGCGGATCATCAGGCCGCCGTAATGCCCGTAATCGGCCGGCCACCACGCCTGGCTGTCGGTCATCAGCGCCTCGAGGTCACGCTTCAGCGCCGCGACGTCGAGCGACCTGACCGTCTCGCGATAGTCGAACGCCGTGCCCATCGGATCGGGCTTGGTGTCGTGCTGGTGCAGGATGTCGAGGTTGAGCGCGTTCGGCCACCAGTCCATCACCGAGGTGCCGAGCGCGGTGAGCCCGCCATGCATCACGGGGCATTTGCCGGTCGTCGGGGCGTCGTTGCCGTCCATTCTCGCTCTCCTCTCCTCTGCCGCTGTTCGCCGGTCGCTGCGTCCGGCCGCGGCGGCCGCCTGTCGATCGGTCCGTCCGGTCGGGCCGGCCGCCGCGGGCGGCCCGCCACCACGCCCCGCTTGTAGCAGCGGCCTGGAATAATTATCAGTACGATTTCTTAATGGTGGCGATAAGGTTGTCTTATGATCGGTCTCACGATGCGGCACCTGCGCTATTTCGAGGCGCTCGCCCGGCACCGCCATTTCGGGCGGGCCGCGGAGGCCTGCGCGATCTCCCAGCCGGCGCTCTCGGTGCAGATGAAGGAGCTCGAGGCGCTGCTCGGCGCGCCGCTCATCGAGCGCACCGCGCGCCAGATCCGCCTCAGCGGCCTCGGCGAGGCGCTGGCCGAGCGGGCGCGCGACATCCTGCGCGCGGTCGACGAGATCGAGGATCTCGCGCGCACCGCCCGCGGGCCGCTGTTCGGCCGCCTGCGGATCGGCGTGATCCCGACCGTCGCGCCCTACATGCTGCCGGGGCTGATCCAGGACGTCACGGCGCTCTATCCGGGCGTCGACATCCAGCCGCGGGAGGCGGTCACCCCGACGCTGATCCGCGACCTGCTCGGCGGGCGGCTCGACGCGGCGATCGTCGCGCTGCCGGCGTCGCAGCCAACGCTGCACGAGACCCCGCTGCTCGAGGAGGAGTTCGTGCTGGTCCGTCCCGCGGCGGACCGCGACCGTCCGGTTCCGGGCCCCGAGAGGCTGCGCGCGATGCGCCTCCTGCTGCTCGAGGAGGGCCACTGCTTCCGTGACCAGGCGCTGTCGTTCTGCGGCTCCGGCTCCGCGCCGCCGCGCGATCTGGTGCAGGGCAGCTCGCTCTCGACGCTGGTGCAGATGGTGGGCGCGGGGATCGGCGTGACGCTCATCCCCGAGATGGCCGTCGGCGTGGAGACCGGCGCCGCGCCGGTGTCGGTGGCGCGGCTGCCGCCGCCGCGGCCCGCCCGCCGCATCGGCATGGTCTGGCGCAAGTCCACGCCGCTCGCCGAACAGCTCGCCCCGCTGGCCGAGCGGGTGCGCCGGCGCCGGGGCGGGGGCGCCGAACCCGCGGCGGGCTGACCCGCCCCGACGCGATCACGGCCGCCAACCCGCCGTTGCGTAAAGGAAATCACTTGTCATGCGGCGGCTTCTTCTCGAAAGTGACGTTAAGGGAGCGTCGTGGCTGGGTGACTTCTCTGCGCTGCCGGGCAGCGCACCGGAGACGCACGTCCCATGGAAAATTTTGACAAAGACAGCATAAAGAAACTTCTCAATCTCGCCTCGAAGTCGGGGCTCGAGCTTCACTACGCCTTCGGCCTCGCGAAGAAGCCCGAGGACTGCGGCTTCATCCTCAGCAAGAAAAAGGTGGGCCGGACGCTGTCCACGACGCTGCGGGCCGACAAGTCGTTCCGCAAGGTGGGCTACGGCACGCTGACGCTCGACCGGAAGAACATCCAGTTCCAGGTCCAGCGGCCGTGCGAGGGAATGAGCCGCCAGCTCAAGAAGCGTTTCAGCGTCGAGGGCATCATGTTCCGCCCGCTGCCGCCCGAGGGCGAGGCCGAGGCGGCGGGCCCGGACGGCCTTCCGGGCGAGCTCGCGGCGCGGCTTCGCGAGATCGACGCCGCGCTGCTCAAGCGGCCGCTGGGGGCGCGGGACCTGGCGGACTGGCCGAAGGGCAAGGTCGCGGCCGCGCTCGCGGCGGTCGAGGCGGCGCTGCGCGAGGTCGAGCCCGGGAGCCCCGCGCAGCGGATCCTCGCGCGGACCGAGGCCGCGCTCGCGGGGCGGCCCGAGCGCGCCGCCGGCGAGGGGAGCGCGCGCGAGCCCGCCGAGGCCCGACCCG
>CAZWDE010000430.1:0-2470 GCA_964632555.1 uncultured Limibaculum sp. | reverse complement strand
GGCCGAGCGCGGGCCCGCCGCGCTCGTGCGCCGCGGCGTGGTGCAGGTGATGGAGGGGCGGCACTGCTTCGAGCACCTGACAGTCGAGGAGAACCTTCTCACCGGCGCCTACACCCGCCGCGACGGGTCGTCGGCCGTGAAGCGCGACCTCGAGATGGTCTACGGCTATTTCCCGAGGCTCGCCGAGCGGCGCAAGAGCCAGGCCGGCTACACGAGCGGCGGCGAGCAGCAGATGTGCGCGATCGGCCGCGCGCTGATGTCGCGGCCCGAGACCATCCTGCTCGACGAGCCGTCGATGGGCCTCGCCCCGCAGCTGGTCGAGGAGATCTTCGAGATCGTGAAGCGGCTCAACGAGGGCGAGGGCGTCTCGTTCCTGCTCGCCGAGCAGAACACCAACATGGCGCTCAAATACGCCCATCACGGCTACCTGCTCGAGTCCGGGCGCGTGGTGATGGACGGGCGCGCCGAGGAGCTGCGCGAGAACCCCGACATCAAGGAGTTCTACCTCGGCATCGGCGAGGAGGGGCGCAAGTCGTTCCGCGAGGTGCGCTCCTACCGTCGCCGCAAGCGCTGGCTCAGCTGAGCCCGCGCCGTGAGCCGGCCGGCTCAGTTCCCGCCGGTCGCCGCGCCCGTGTCGCCGCCGGTGGCCGGCTCCTCGATCTGCACGCGCACGTCGGGCACGTCGACGCCCAGATCGACGCCCACGGCGGGCAGGATGCCGAGCACGCCGAAGCCGATCAGGAAGATCGCGATCACCCAGTTGAGCAGGTCGGCCTTGATCAGGATCAGGATGCCGCCCACGAGGGCGATCAGCGGCAGCAGGGGAATACCGGCGACGTCGGTCGGCATGGCGGGGTCTCCTGTCACATTCGGCGCCCGAGGATCGCGGCGCCGGCGCGACCATAGGCCCGCTTTGCGACGCTGGGATTAACCTCTGATGACGCGAGGCAGAAGGTGCGTCGGGCAACTCCCGGGCCGCAGGTGCGCCCGGGCGCGCCCTTGACCTCGGCCCCGGTTGTCGGTTCAACGCGGGGTCTCGGCGACATCTGGGAACCGATGCGATGATGGGCGACAAAGACGAGACGCGAAACCTGATCCTCGCCGTGGCCCTCTCGATGGCGGTGATCATCGGCTGGTACGCGGTCTTCCCGCCCCCGGAGCCGGCGCCGCCGCCCGCCGAGAGCGAGGCGGTCGCCCCCGGGCCCGGTGGGGGCGACGGGCGGTCCGCCGACGCCGCCGAGCCCAGCGTGCCGCTCGGGCGCGAGGGGGCGCTCGCCGCCTCGGAGCGGGTGGAGATCGTGACGCCGGCGCTCCGCGGCTCGATCGCGCTCACCGGCGGGCGGGTCGACGATCTCAGCCTCGAGCAGTACCGCGAGAGCCTCGATCCCGGCGCCGAGACGGTCACGCTCCTCTCGCCGACGCGCGCGCCCGAGCCCTATTTCGCGGTCTATGGCTGGCTGCGCGCCGACGAGAGCGAGACCGGCCCGCTCCCCGGCCCCTCGACGCCCTGGCGTCTCGCCGAGGGCGAGCGGCTGACCCCCGAGACCCCCGTCGTCCTCGAATGGGAGAACGGGGCGGGGCTCACCTTCCGCCGCGAGATCTCGGTCGACGACAAGTACATGTTCACGGTCGCGCAGTCGGTGACCAACGCCTCGGGCGCGCCGGTCGCGCTCGCGCCCTACGGCTACGTGGCGCGGCGCGGCCAGCCCGACACGCAGGGCTTCTTCATTCTCCACGAGGGCGCGATCGGGGCGGCCGACGGCGTGCTGCGCGAGATCGCCTACGAGGAGGGCTTCTTCGCCGAGGGCTTCGACGGGCTGCCGCTCGACGCGCGCCGCGACGAATACGCCGAGGCGACGCGGATCGAGCGGAACGGCTGGCTCGGCTTCACCGACAAGTACTGGATGACGGTGCTGGCGCCCGAGCCCGGCCAGTCCTTCCGCGCGATCTACAAGCTGCTGCCGGGCGCGCGCGAGGAGTACCGCACCGAGATGCTGCTGCCGACGGTCTCGGTGCCGCCGGGCGAGACCGCGTCGGTCACCACGCGGCTCTTCTCGGGCGCCAAGGAGGTGGCGACGATCCGGGACTACGAGGAGCGCCTCGGCCTCGAGATGTTCGACGACGCGGTCGACTGGGGCTGGTTCTATTTCCTCACCAAGCCGCTGTTCTCGCTTTTGCACTGGTTCTTCCTGCTCGTCGGCAACATGGGCTGGGCGATCATCCTGCTGACGCTGCTGGTCAAGGCGGTGCTGTTCCCGCTCGCCTACAAGTCCTACGTCTCGATGTCGAAGATGAAGGCGCTGCAGCCCGAGATGGAGAAGCTCAAGGAGCGCTGCGGCGACGACCGCCAGAAGCTCCAGCAGGAGATGATCGCGCTCTACCAGAAGAACAAGGTCAACCCGGCGTCGGGCTGCCTGCCGATCCTGTTGCAGATCCCGATCTTCTTCTCGCTCTACAAGGTGCTGTTCGT
>CAZWDE010000429.1:0-2481 GCA_964632555.1 uncultured Limibaculum sp. | reverse complement strand
CCAGTCCGACAAATTCACATCCACGGGTCGGACCTCGACACCATGCTCGATCGCGTCGCGCACGATCTGGGCCGGGGCGTAAAAGCCCATGGGCTGGGAGTTGAGAAGCGCCGCGCAGAACACCTCCGGATGGTGGCATTTGAGCCAGGACGAGACGTAGACGAGGAGCGCGAAGCTCGCCGCGTGGCTCTCCGGGAAGCCGTACTCGCCGAAGCCCTTGATCTGGTCGAAGCAGCGCCGCGCGAACTCCGGGTCGTAGCCCCGCGCGATCATCCGCTCGACCATCTTCTCCTGATAGTGCTGGATCGTGCCGACGCGCCGGAAGGTCGCCATCGCGCGGCGGAGCCCGTTGGCCTCCTCGGGCGAGAACCGCGCCGCGTCGATCGCGATCTGCATGGCCTGCTCCTGGAAGAGCGGCACGCCGAGGGTGCGCCCGAGGATCCGTTCGAGCTCGTCCGCCGGCCCGTGGCACGGGCTCGGGCTCGGATACCGCACGAGCTCCTTGCCCTGACGGCGGCGCAGATAGGGGTGCACCATCTCGCCCTGGATCGGGCCGGGGCGCACGATCGCGACCTCGATGACGAGGTCGTAGAAGGTGCGGGGCTTGAGCCGCGGCAGCATGTTCATCTGCGCCCGGCTCTCGACCTGGAAGACCCCGAGCGAATCGGCGCGCCGGAGCATCGCGTAGGTCTCGGGGTCCTCGTCCGGCACGGTCGCGAGCGAGAGCCGCAGGTCCTTGTGGGCCGCGAGAAGCGCGAAGCATTTCCGGATGCAGGTCAGCATGCCGAGCGCGAGCACGTCGACCTTCATGATGCCGAGCGCCGAGATGTCGTCCTTGTCCCACTCGATGAAGGTGCGCTCGGCCATCGCCGCGTTGCCGATCGGCACGGTCTCGGTCAGCGGCCCGCGGGTGAGGACGAAGCCGCCGACATGCTGGGAGAGATGCCGCGGAAAGCCGATCAGCTGGCGCGCGAGGATCACCGCGCGGCGGATCTCGGGCGCCTCGGGGTCGAGGCCCGACTGCGCGACATGGCCGTCGGTGATGTCCCTCCCCCACGAGCCCCAGACCGTGCCGGCGAGGGCGGCGGCAACGTCTTCCGACAGACCGAGCGCCTTCGCGACCTCGCGGATCGCCGAGCGCGGGCGGTAGCAGATCACGGTGGCGGTCAGCGCCGCGCGCGCGCGCCCGTAGCGGCGGTAGACGTACTGGATCACCTCCTCGCGCCGCTCGTGCTCGAAATCGACGTCGATGTCGGGCGGCTCGCGGCGCTCCTTCGAGATGAAGCGCTCGAAGAGGAGGTTCGACTTGCCCGGGTCGACCGCGGTGATGCCGAGGCAGAAGCAGACCGCCGAGTTGGCCGCCGAGCCGCGCCCCTGGCAGAGGATGCCCTGCCGCCGCGCCCAGGCGACGATGTCGTGGACCGTGAGGAAATACTCCGCATAGCCGAGCTCGCCGATCAGCTTCAGCTCCTTGACGAGGGCCGCGCGCACCTTCTCCGGCACCCCCTCCGGGTAGCGCCAGGCCGCGCCCTGCCAGGCCAGCGCCTCGAGATGGGCCTGGGGCGTCGTGTCGGGCGGCACCGGCTCCTCCGGGTACTCGTAGGCGAGCTCGTCGAGCGAGAAGCGCGCGGCGGCGAGGATCTCGACGCTCCGCGCGAGCGCGTCCTCGTGGCCGCGGAAGAGCCGCGCCATCTCGGCGGGCGGCTTCAGGTGGCGCTCGGCGTTGGCCTCGAGGCGGACGCCGGCGGCCTCGACCGTGGTGCCCTCGCGGATGCAGGCGAGCACGTCCTGCAGCGGGCGGCGCTGCGGCGCGTGGTAGAGCGCGTCGCCGAGCGCGACGATGGGCGCGCCGGCCTCCGCCCCGAGCTCGGCGAGCCGCGCGATCCGCGCCCGGTCGCGCCCGCGATGGCGGTGGCGCGCGCCGAGGAAGACGCGGCCCTTCCAGAGCCGGGCGAGGCGCGCGAGCAGGCGCGCGAAGGCCGGCTCGGGGCCGAACGGCTCGTCCGGCGGCAGCACGACGAAGAGCTGCCCCTCCGAATGCGCGATCACCTCGTCGAGGAGAAACCGCGTCTCGCCCTTGGGGCTCGCCGATTTCGCCGCGGAGAGGAGGCGCGAGAGCCGTCCGTAGGCGGCGCGGTCGGTCGGGTAGCAGAGAAGCTCCGGTCCGTCCTCGGGCGCGAGACGGCAGCCGACGGCGAGCCGGAGCCCCACCTCCTTCGCCGCGAGATGGGCGCGCACGACGCCCGCGAGCGTGTTCCGGTCGGCGATGCCGAGGCCGGCGAGCCCGAGCTCGGCGGCGGTCTCCACCATCTCCGCTGGGTGCGAGGCGCCGCGGAGGAAGGAGAAGTTGGTCGCCGCGGCGAGCTCGGCATAGGCGGGCGCGCTCATGCGCGCGACGGGGCGCGGGGCGTGGCCGGCCCATGCCCGCCACCGCCCCCGCCCGCCCGCCCGGCGCTGGCGGGCATGGGCGGCCCGGAGCGG
>CAZWDE010000428.1:0-2484 GCA_964632555.1 uncultured Limibaculum sp. | reverse complement strand
GCCAGGCCATGTCGAGCGAGCCGCCGAGCAGGCCCTCGATCACGCCGTTGTAGTCCGCCGGCGCGAAGAGCTTGGTCGGCACGCCGAGCTGCTGCTCGACCTTGGCGCGGAGGCACTCGTTCGAGCGCAGGCGGTCGCTGGCGTTCTCGCCGCCGAGCAGGCCGATGCGGAACTCCTCGATGCCGAGGTCGCGCTCGCCGGCGGGGGTCCGCTCGAGGCCGCCGTCCTGGGCGAACGCGGCGGTGGCCGCGAGGCTGGCGGCCGCGGCCGCGATCAGGGCTTTGATGGTCATGTGGTCTCTCCCTTCCCAGATAGTCGGCCGGCGGGGTGCCGGCCGGTCGAAACGATCAGGCGGTGGCCGACCGCGCGGCGGGCTGGCCGCCGAGGCTCTCGAGGCTCGTCGAGGTGGCCGCCTCGCGGAACGCGTCGCCCGCGCCGTAGATGTCGCGCGCCGCCTCCATCGTGAGATCGGAGGCCGGCCCGTCGAACACGATCTCGCCCTTGCGCATGCCGATCACCCGCTCGCAATAGGTGCGGGCGGTGTCGAGCGTGTGCAGGTTGCAGATCACCGTGATGCCCTCCTCCTCGTGGATCTTGCGGAGCGCCTTCATCACGATGTCGGCGTTCAGCGGATCGAGCGAGGCGATCGGCTCGTCGGCGAGGATGAGCTTCGGCGTCTGCATGAGCGCGCGGGCGATCGCGACGCGCTGCTGCTGGCCGCCCGACAGCGCCTCGGCGCGCTTCATCGCGTGCTCCTCGATGCCGAGGCGGGTGAGGGCGGCGAGCGCGTCGTCGAGGTCCTGGCGGCGGAACACCCCGAAGAGCGAGGCCAGCGTCGAGGTGCCGTTGAGCCGGCCGAGCATGACGTTGGTCACCACGTCGAGCCGCGGCACGAGGTTGAACTGCTGGAAGATCATGGCGCAGTCGCGCTGCCAGTCGCGCCTGGCCCGGCCCGAGAGGCGGAGCACGTCGGTCCCGTCGATCAGCACCTCGCCGCTCGTCGCCGGCGTCAGGCGGTTGATCATGCGCAGCAGCGTCGACTTGCCGGCGCCCGACGGGCCGATCACGCCGAGCATGATCGGCTTGTCGACGGTCGCCGTGAAGTTCCGGACGGCGCGGGCGGTTCCGAATTCCTTGCTGAGGCCCTTGAATTCGATGAGCACGCTTGCCCTCCGCGTTGCGCGCCCGCTTGGTAGCGATGGCAGGACACGCTTTCGCGACGGTTATGTGTCGGTTTGATGTCGTCCTGCGGCGTGGGCGCGGGCTCCGCCGGTCGGGCGCTCGCCGGCCTGCGCCTTGGCGAGGCGGGGGAGCCGCGCGCGCTTGAGGGGAGCGCGGCGTTCCGCCGGCCCGCGCTCCGGCAGGGCGGCGGCGAGCACGGGTTCGAGCGCCTCCGGCGCGCCCGACCAGAGTTCCCACAGGAAGCCGTCGGGATGGCGGAGGTCGAGCGCGTGGGCGAGCGCCGTGCGCCGGGGGAAGTCCCTGAGGTTGAGCGTCAGCAGCGTGTCGGCCGCGGCACCCGCCGCCGCCGCCAGCACATGGGCGTCGGCCGGGTCGGGCAGGGCGAGGGCCGCCTCGCGCCCGGCGTCGGGCGGCACCTCGGCCTCCGGGAACCGCGCCGCCATCGCCGCGCGGGCGGCCTCGGCGGCCGCGAGCCCTTCCGGCTCCTTGCGCGCCACCGCGATCAGCCACTCGTCGAGCACGCGCCGGGACCAGAGCGGGCGGTAGAGCCCCGCCTCGGCCGCGCCGATCAGCAACCGGCGCAGCAGCGGCGGGTAGAGCACGCAGGCGTCGAGAAAGACCGCCCGGTCCCGGGTCATCCGTCGAGCCGGAAGAACAGCGTCTTCAGATAGCCCGTCTCGGGCAGCGCCATGTGCTGCGGGTGGTCCGGCCCCGCGCGCCCCGAGCGGACCAGCGCGCCGGTGCGCCCGGCGGCGCGGATGCCGCGCGCGCAGGCCTCGCGGAAGGCCTCGGCCGAGACGGCGCCCGAACAGGAGCAGAGCACGAGCCAGCCGTCGGCGGCGACCAGCCGCGCCGCGAGCCGGGCGGTCTTCTCGTAGGCGCGGAGCCCGGCCTCGAGCGCGCCCTTGTGCGGCGCGAAGGCCGGCGGATCGCACACCACCATGGCGTATCGCTCGCCCGCCTCGGCGGCGGCGGTCATGGCGTCGAAGGCGTCGGCCCGGCGCGTCTCGTAGCGCGCCGCGTGGCCCGCCCGCCGCGCCGCCTCCTCCGCGAGCGCGAGCGCCGGGGCGGAACTGTCGATCGCCACCACATGCCCGGCGCCGGCGGCGAGGCAGGCGAGCCCGAAGCCGCCGACATGGGCGAAGACGTCGAGCACGCTCTTGGCGCGGATCTCCGCCGCGTGCGCATGGTTCTCGCGCTGGTCGAAGAAGAGGCCGGTCTTCTGTCCGCCGAGGAGGTCGGCGAGGTAGAGCGCGCCGTTCATCTCGACCGGCACCGGGCCGTCGACCCGCCCGCGCATCA
>CAZWDE010000427.1:0-2545 GCA_964632555.1 uncultured Limibaculum sp. | reverse complement strand
CCCCGCGGGCGCCGGGTGGGCGGGCGGGGGCGCCCGGGGGGCCGCGCCCTAGCGGCCGTAGCGCGCGAGAAAGGTCTCGACCGCGCCCTCCACCACCGCCTCGGTCTCCTCCGCGCTCACCGCGAGATCGACGATCAGCAGCCGCGGCCAGAACACCACGTCGTTGATCATGCCGAGGAACTGCCGCTTCGCCAGCGCCAGATCGTCGATCGCGAGCCGCCCGTCGGCGATCTCCGCCTCGAGATAAACCCGCAGCCGGTCGAGATAGGGCCGCTTCCCGCGCTCGTAGAGCGCCCGCCCGAGCTCGGGGAACCGCTCGGCCTCGGCGATGATCACCCGGAAGAGCGCGACCGTGCGCGCCTCGGCGAGCAGCGCGGCGTAGTCCCGCCCGATCCTGAGGAGCCCCGCCCGCGGGTCGCCCGGCGCCGGGATCGCCGCCGCGTCGCCCTCGGTCCACATCCGCGCCATGATCGCGCCGAAGAGCGCGGCCTTCGTCGGGAAATGCTTGTAGAGCGTGGCCGACGAGACCCCGGCCGCCCGCGCCACCGCCTCGAGCGTCGTCCGCGCATAGCCGTCGGCGAGGAAGAGCGCCACCGCCGCCTCCATCAGCGCGGCCCGCTTCTCCCGCGCCACCCGGTCGCGATAGGCCGCGAGCCCGCTCGGCGGGCCGGGCTCGGCGCCGCCCGTCACGGAAGGTTCATCGCCCATGATGAGTTTTCCCACTTGCCATAGAGACGCGCCCGGCCCAATGGTGATGCGTTCCGCTCACCATGGAGGGATGCCATGCCGACACGCCTCGCCGCCAGCGCGCTCGCCGCGCTCCTCGCCCTGCCCGCCGCCGCCCAGACCGCGCCCGACCGCCACGGCCGGCTCGACTTCGAGGGCCGCCTGCTCGTCTCGGTCTCCGATGCCGACATGCTCGCCTCGGCCTATGTCGACGGCGATCTCGGCCCGCGCGAGGGCCGCGACGCCCTCTCGGTGATCCGCCTCGGCGGCGATCCGCGCGAGTGGGCGGCCGCCGAGATCGAGGTCTCCAACTCGGTCGCCGGGCCGCCGGCCGCGGTCGACCTCACGCCGGACGGACGCTTCGCTTTCGTCGTCGAGACCTGGACCCAGCGGCCCGAGGGCGACGGCCCGCACCGCTTCTCCGATCTCGCCCACGGCAACCGCCTCACGGTGGTCGATCTCGCCGATCCGGCCGCGCCCCGCGTCGTCGAGACCGTCGCGACGCCCGAGCGCCCCGACGCCGTCCGCGTCTCGCCGGGCGGCGACCTCGTCGCCGTCAGCTTCCACCCCGCCGGCGCCGGCGGCGAGACCCCGCTCGTGATCTTTCCCTTCGAGGACGGGCGCCTCGGCGAGCCCGTGACGCCCGAGATCGCCGACTGGCGGGCCGGCGAGCGCCTGATCGACATCGACTGGCACCCCGACGAGCCCGTGCTCGCCCTCCTCAACGCCACCGCGCCCGAGATCCGCTTCGCCCGCGTCACGGCCGATCTCACGCTCCAGCCGATCGGCAACGCCGTCGAGATCGAGCGCGAGCCCTACCGCGTCGAGTTCACGCCCGACGGGCGGCACGCGGTGATCAACGCGCTCTACTGGGGCCCCGACATCGCCGGGCGCTGGATCGAAGCGCCCGAGGGCTCGGTGCTGACGGTGCGGATGGCCGCCGAGACGGGCGCCGACGGCGCGGTGCGCCACGCCTTCGTCAGCCGCATCCAGACCGGCGTGAGCCCCGAGGGCCTCGCGGTCTCGCCGGACGGCCGCTTCGTCGCGACCACCAATCTCGAGCGCAGCTACCTGCCCTATGACGACCCCCGGATCACCTGGTTCAGTTCGATCACGCTCGCCCGCCTCGAGCCCGAGACCGGCGTGCTGACCAAGATCGGCGACTTCGCCTATGACGGCATCCTGCCCGAGGCGGCGGTCTTCGACAATTCCGGGCGGTATCTCGCGGTCGTCACCTACGACCATTTCGACGACCGGCGCGCGGGCGGGTCGATCGATCTCTGGCGCATCGCCGAGGACCCGCTCGATCCCGCGACCGTGCATCTCGTCAAGACCGAGCACTCGGTCCCGGTGGCGCGCGGCGCGCATTCGATGGCGATCGCGCGCTGAGCCGCCGCTCGCCGGACGGGCCGCGTCCCGGCCCCTCAGCCGATCCGGGCGCGCCGGGTCGGCAGGAAGCCGACGAGCCGCTCGGTCTCGGCGAGGATCGGCTCGGCGATCGCGCCCGCGCGCTCCGCGCCCTCGGCCAGCACCCGGTCGATCTCGGCCGGGTCGGCCGTCAGGCGCGCGATCTCGGCCGAGATGGGCGCGAGCACCTCGACCGCCACCTCCGCGAGCCTCGGCTTGAAGGCGCCGAAGCCCTGCCCGGCGAACTCGCCCAGCACCTCGGCCGAGCTCCGCCCGGTGAGCGCGGCATAGATCGCCACGAGGTTCTTCGCCTCCGGCCGCTCGGCGAGGCCCGCGACATGCTCCGGCAGCGGCTCGGGGTCGGTCTTCGCCTTGCGGATCTTCTGCGCGATGGTGTCGGCGTCGTCCGTCA
>CAZWDE010000426.1:0-2566 GCA_964632555.1 uncultured Limibaculum sp. | reverse complement strand
CACGCCTACATGCCGATCACGGTCGAGGTGATGCCGCGCGAGGAGTACGAGGCGTGGATGGAGCAGCAGATCGCCGAGGCCCGGGGCGACACCTCGCTCGCGCAGGCCGAGTGATCCCCGAGACATCGCGGGCGGCGCCCGGGCGCGGCCCGGCGCGACGCCCCCCGACGGACAAGGCATGACCGACACCTCCCACATAACCGCCGCCCGCGAGGCCGATCTCGCCGACTACTTCGCGCTCCTGAAGCCGCGCGTGATGCGCCTCGTCGTGTTCACCGCGGTCGCCGCGATGGCGGCGGCGCCGGCCGCGCCGCACCCGGTGGTGGCCTTCGCCGTGCTGCTCTGCATCGCGGTCGGCGCGGGGGCGGCCGGCGCGCTCAACATGTGGTGGGACGCCGACATCGACGCGGCGATGCGCCGGACCGCGGCGCGCCCGATCCCCGCGGGACGGGTCGAGCCGCACGAGGCGCTCAATCTCGGCGTCGGTCTGGCGATCCTGTCGGTCGCGATGCTGGCGGTGTTCGCCAACCCGCTGGCGGCCGGCCTGCTCGCCTTCACGATCCTCTTCTACGCCGTCGTCTACTCGATGTGGTTGAAGCGCACGACGCCCCAGAACATCGTGATCGGCGGGGCCGCGGGGGCGTTTCCGCCCGTGGTGGCCTGGGCGGCGGTGACCGGCGGCGTCGAGACCGCGCCGCTCCTGATGTTCGCCACGATCTTCCTGTGGACGCCGCCGCATTTCTGGGCGCTCGCGCTCTTCCGCAACGAGGACTACGCGCGCGCCGGGGTGCCCATGCTGCCGGTGGTGGCGGGCGACCGCGCGACGCGGCGCCAGATCTGGCTCTACACGCTCGCGCTCGTGCCGGCGCCCGTGCTGCTCGCCTTCACCGCCGCCGGCGGCCCGGTGACGCTCGCCGCGGCGATCCTCGCCGATCTGGCGATGCTCGAGGGGGCGGCCCGGGTCGCGCGGCGCGACCGGGCGGCGGCCGAGGCGGACCGCCACGCGGCGGAAAGGCGCCTCTTCCTGCGCTCGCTCTGGTATCTCTTCGCGATCTTCGCGGCGGTGATCGGCGACGCGCTGATCCGCGCGCTCTGGCCGGGCCTCGGCTGGCCGGCGCTCATCTGACGGGAGGCACGCATGCGACGCGACCACGAACTGCACATCCGCCGCCGGGGGCGCAATCTGGGCGTCCTCGCGCTTCTCATCGCCTTCGCCGCGCTGCTGTTCTTCGTGACGATGGCGAAGCTCGGCGCCAACGCCGCCAATCCCTGGGGCTGACCGATGAGCGCGATCGACCGCAAGACCCTGACGCGCAAGGCGATCCCGCTCGTCGGCATCGCCTTCGGGATGCTCGGCATGGCCTACGCCGCCGTGCCGCTCTACGACTGGTTCTGCCGGGTCACGGGCTTCGGCGGGCGGCCGCAGGAGCGCACCGAGGCCTCGGCCACGGTGCTCGACCGCGAGATCACCGTGCGCTTCGACGCCTCGACCGAGCGCGGCATGCCCTGGGAGTTCAAGCCCGTCGAGACCACCCAGCGCATCCGGATCGGCGAGACCGGCATCGCCTTCTACGAGGCGCACAACCCGACCGACCGGCCGATCGTCGGCTCGGCGAGCTACAACGTCGCGCCGTTCTCGATGGGCGGCTATTTCGTCAAGATCGACTGCTTCTGCTTCGAGCGCCAGCGCCTCGAGCCCGGCGAGCGGGTGACCATGCCCGTCACCTACTACGTGGACCCCGAGATGATCGAGGACGACGAGACGGTCGGCGTCACCACCGTGACGCTCTCCTACACCTTCCACGAGACCGAGCCCGAGACCCGCGCGGCGCTCGACTGACACCTGGGAGCGCGGGCGGCGGGCCCGCGGCCGCATCCGGAGAGGGCGGAGACGCGCCATGGCACACAAGAAGAACCACCCCTATCACATCGTGGACCCGAGCCCGTGGCCGTTTCTCGGCGCGATCGGCGCGGTGCTGATGCTCTCGGGCCTCGTGCTCTGGGTCTCGCCGGCGGCGGAGACGAACCAGCCCTGGCTGTTTCTCCTCGGTGTCGGTGTCGTGCTCTACACCATGTATGTCTGGTGGTCGGACGTGGTGAAGGAGGCGCATTCGGGCGAGCACACGCCGGTGGTGCAGATCGGCCTCCGGATGGGCTTCATCCTCTTCATCCTGTCCGAGGTGATGTTCTTCGCGGCGTGGTTCTGGTCGTTCTTCAAGCACGCGATCTTCCCGGTGCCCGAGATCGAGGGCGCGCTCCAGTCGACGCTCGACCTGCCGCTCGGCGCCTGGCCGCCCGAGGGCGTGACCACCTTCGACCCGTGGGACCTGCCGCTGATCAACACCCTGATCCTGCTGCTGTCGGGCTGCACCGTCACCTACGCCCATCACGCGCTGATCGAGAACCGCCGGCCGGCGCTCCTCTACGGCCTGATAGCGACCGTGGCCCTCGGCGCGATCTTCACCATGTTCCAGGCCTACGAGTACAGCCACGCCGAGTTCTCGTTCTCCGGCAACATCTACGGCGCCAACTTCTTCATGGCGACCGGGTTCCACGGCTTCCACGT
>CAZWDE010000425.1:0-2572 GCA_964632555.1 uncultured Limibaculum sp. | reverse complement strand
GCCGGGCCCGCGCCGCGACCGAGGAGGCGGGCGCGAAGTTCATGAAGATCTTCCAGGCCTACCAGGACGAGGTGATCGAGCCGCACAAGACCTCGGACCTCTCGGACAGCCAGCCGACCAAGGGCAACATCGAGGGCGGGCTGACGACCATCGAGGAGAAGGCGCTCGGCAATCTCGAGAAGATCGGGCGGGAGAGCCGCTACATCGACGCGCTCGGGCCCGCCGAGGCGCCGGCCAAGGGACCCGGCCTCTATTTCATGGACACCTCCTCGGCGGCCGCGGAATGCGTGACGCTGATGGCCGCGGCGGGCTATGCGATCCACACCTTCCCGACCGGACAGGGCAACGTCGTCGGCAACCCGGTCGTGCCGGTGATCAAGATCACCGGGAACCCGCGCACCATGCGCACGATGAGCGAGCACATCGACGTCGACGTGACCGGGATCCTGACGCGCGAGATGACCATCGACCAGGCGGGCGACGCGCTGATCGACATGGTGATCCGCACCGCGAACGGGCGGATGACGGCGGCCGAGGCGCTCGGTCACCGCGAGTTCGTGATGACCAAGCTCTACCGCAGCGCCTGAGCGCGGGCGACGCGATCGGCGCGCCTTCGGCGCATTCCATGTCTGCGGGCCCGCCCCCTCCCTCCACCCGCCCGCCCGCGGGAGGGAGCGGGCCCGCGCCAGCGGCGGGGACGGCATGACCGAGGTCCTGACGGTCGAGGCGGCGGAGGCGCTCGTCGTCGACACGCTTCTCGCCTGCCGCACCGGCCGCGCGCAGGCCGAGGCGGTGGCGCGCGCGCTGGTCGGGGCCGAGCTGGTCGGCCAGCCGGGCCACGGCCTGCGCCGCCTGCCGGCCTATGCCGCGCAGGCGGCGGCGGGCAAGGTCGACGGCCACGCCGAGCCGCGCGTCGAGCGGGTCCGGCCCGGCTGCCTCGCGATCGATGCGGGCTTCGGCTTCGCCTACCCCGCCCTCGAGCGGGCCGTCGCGGAGGTGCCCCCGCTCGCCGCCGCGCAGGGCATCGCGGCCGCCGGCCTTCGCCGCTCGCACCACGCCGGCGTCACCGGCCTGCCCGTCGAGGCGTTGGCCGAGGCCGGCCTCGTCGCCCTTCTGCTGGCCAACACGCCCGCCGCCATCGCGCCCGCGGGCGGACGGCGCGGCCTTCTCGGGACCAACCCGGTCGCCTTCGCCGCGCCGGTGGCGGGCGAGCGGCCGATCGTCGTCGATCTCTCGCTCAGCCAGGTCGCGCGGGGGCGCGTGATGGCGGCCGCGCAGGCCGGCGCGCCGATCCCCGAGGACTGGGCGCTCGACGCCGAGGGGCGACCGACGGCCGATCCCGTCGCCGCGCTGGCCGGCACCATGCAGCCGCTCGGCGGGCCGAAGGGCGCCGCCCTCGCGCTCGTGGTGGAACTGCTCGCCGCCGCCCTCACCGGCGGGCGGCTCGCGGCGGAGGCCTCGTCCTTCCTCGACGCCGAGGGTCCGCCGCCGGGCACCGGCCAGCTCCTGATCGCGATCGACCCCGCGGCCTTCGGCGCCGACGGCGCCGCGCGGATCGCCGTGCTCGCCGCGATGCTCGAGGCCGAGCCGGGCGCGCGCCTGCCGGGGCGCCGGCGCCAGGCCCTGCGCGCCGAGCGGCGGGCGGCGGGCATCCCGGTCGACGGCGCGCTGCTCGCGGCGATCGCGGCGGCGAGAGGCTGAGCCGGCCGCCCCTTCCCGCGGGCCGCGACCGCCCCTACCTGCGAGGCATGGCACGCATCCCTCGCACCCGCCTCCGGCTCGCCGCGCTCGGTCCCGCCGCCATCGCGCTCGCGCTCGCCCCGGCCGTCGCCCCGGCCGGCCCCGACGACCGCAGCGCGATCCGCAGCCTCGACCGCCGGATCGAGGCGCTCGACCGCCGCTACGGATCCGGCCCGAGCGCCGCCCGCCGTCTCCGCGTGGAGCGCGAGGCGGAGCGGCTCGGCGATCGCCTCGACCGCCGGTTGACGCAGCCCGGCTCGAGCGTCGGGCGCAGCCGCGCCAATCTGCGCGCGTTGGAGCGCCGGCTCGAGGAGATCGACGACCGCCGCCGCGAATCCGCGCTCGGCGGCGGCGCGGACGGGGGCAGCGGGCGACTGCTCGACATCCGCATCCCCGAGACCGACCTCGACCCGAGCGATCTCCGGTCGGGCCCGCCAGTTGAGGCGGGGCGGACCGAGCCGCCACCGGTGCCGCCGGCGCGGCCGCCGGGCGTGGCGGGGCCCTCTTGATCGCCGGGCCCCCGCCGGCTATGTCACGCGACAGGGGTGTATAGCTCAGTTGGTAGAGCAGCTGACTCTTAATCAGCGGGTCACAGGTTCGAGCCCTGTTACACCCACCAGCCGGATCAGAACGTGAGCGCGGTTGAGCCGGCCTCGCCCCCGGCGGCTCGGTCGGCCGACCGTCGGCGCGTCGCCGCGCGGTCGCCCGGCGCGGTGGGAACCTTACGGCCCGGCCGGACCGGCTGGCGCACGCCGTGCCACCGGCCCTCGACGGAGCGTCGCGCGGGCCGCCGTCCGCCGCCCGCAAGTGGCCGGCCAATTGCGCAGGTGCG
>CAZWDE010000424.1:0-2576 GCA_964632555.1 uncultured Limibaculum sp. | reverse complement strand
CGTTGGAGACGAAATGCACCCGCGGCCCGTCATGGTCGGGCGCGAGCGCGCGGACCGCCATCGCGGGGCCGAGATCCGAGCCGCCGATGCCGATGGAGATCACGTCGGTCACGCCGCCGCCGGGGACACGGGCCGCGCGCAGATCCTCGGCGAAGGCGAGGACGCGGGCGAGCGTGCCCGCGACATCGGCGTCCGCCGGGGCCGGCGCGCCGCCGCGGAGCGCCATGTGGAGGGCCGGGCGCCCCTCGGTGACGTTCACCGGCCCGCCGGCGAAAAGCGCGTCGCGCCGCGCCTCGAGGCCGGCGGCGCGGGCGAGGCCGATCAGCGCGGCCAGCGCGCGCCCGTCGAGCTTCTCGCGCGAGAGGTCGAGCGTCAGGTCCCCGAACGCGACCGAGAGCGCGGCTGCGCGCGCGGGGTCGGCGACGAGCGCGCGCAGATGCACCGCCCGCAGCCGCGTCGCCTCGGCCCGGACGCCGGCCCAGACGGCCCCGCCCGGGCCGGCGCGCGGGTCGGCCGCCCCGTCGCTCACGGCGCCCAGTGGATCTCGCAGCCGCCCGGCGCGTCGAGCGCGACGCGCACCGGGGCCGAGGCGGGCGAGAACAGCCGCCGGGCGCGCGCCAGCGCGGCGCGTCGCGTCTCGCCGCGGATCAGCAGGTAGCGCTTCGCCGCCCCCCGGATCGGCCCGGCGGTGAGCGTCATCCGGGTCGGCCCCTGCCCGGGCAGCACAACGCCGACCGGCCGCGCGCCGTCGAGCGCCGCCTCGAGGCCCACGGTGCTCGGGATCAGCGCGGCGATGTGCCCGTCCTCGCCCATGCCGAGCACGCAGACATCGAGCGGCAGCGCGAGCTGCTCGAGCGAGGCCGCGAGCGGGGCGACGGCGTCGGCGGGCTCGGCCGTCGCGCCGTAGAGCGGCACGAACCCCGCCGCCGCGGCGCGCCCGGCGAACAGCGTCTCCGAGAGCATCCGCTGGTTCGACTGCGGGTCGGTCGACGGCACCCAGCGCTCGTCCGTGAGGGTGACGGTGACGCGGTCCCACGCGATCGGCGCCCGGCCGAGCGCGTCGAGAAAGGGGCGCGCGGTCTCCCCGCCCGGCACCGCGAGGCTCGCCTTGCCGTGCGCCTCGACCGCCTCCTCGAGATCGGCGGCCACCAGCCCGGCGACGGCGGGGCCGAGATCCTCCGGCGCGTGCTCGATCGGTTCGGTCATCGCCCGCGCTCCTCCCGGCGGCCCCGGCCGCGGGGCGCGCGGCCGCAGCCTACCGCGCACGGCGCGACGCGCCTAGCCTCGCGGCGCCCGGGCCCGCAGCCGCCGGCGCAGGAAGTCGAGGAAGAGCCGGGTCTTCGCCGGCATCCCGGCCCGGTGCGGCATCAGCGCGTAGACCTCGCGGTCGTAGGCGTGGAACGCCTCGAGCACGGGGACGAGCCGTCCGGCCGCGAACTCGGCATCGTGCGGCGGGCGGATCAGCAGGCCGATGCCGAGGCCCGCGCGCACGAAGGCGGCGGCCGGCGGGTCGCTGTTGACCTTCACCCGCGCGGGCACCGCGACGCGCCGCGTGCCCTCCGCGGACAGGAAGGTCCACTGCCCGGAAGGCGCGATGGCCGCGTTGACGATGCAGTCGTGCGCGAAGAGATCGTCCGGCTGCTCCGGCGTCCCGCGCCTAGCCAGATAGTCGGGCGCGGCACAGATCACGTAGGGGAAGGCGGCGAGCCGGACGGCGACCAGGGAGCTGTCCTCGGGCTCGCTCAGGCGCACGGCGATGTCGAACCCCTCGCCGATGATGTCCACCCGGCGTCCGTCGAGGGCGAGCTCCATCCGGAGATTGGGCTGCTCGGCGAGGAACTCGGCGGCGAGGGGCGCGAGCACCGCCTCGCCGAACACCTGCGGGCCCGCGACGCGGAGCACCCCGCTCGGCTGCGCGCTGTCCTCGGTCGCCGACTCCATCATGGCGTCCCAGCGGCCGATCGCGTCCCGCGCCCGGGAGAGGAAGGCCTCGCCCGCCTCGGTCAGCGAGACCCGGCGCGTCGTGCGGTTGAGCAGCCGCGCGCCGGCGCGCGACTCGAGCGCGGCCACCTGCTTGCTCACCAGCGCCTTCGACACCCCGAGCCGCTCGGCCGCCGCGGTGAAGCTCTCGCGCTCGGCGACCTCGATGAAGGCGCGGACGCTGTCGATCTGGTCCATCCGTTTCCGCCGCGTTGACGGTCTTGTCCCGACAGCCCCGATTATCCGCCGGGCCGCAGACAGTATCTGTCCTTCCGCAAGGCCACGCAACCGACCATCCGGAGAGAGACCGATGCCGACCCTCCACCGCCACGCCCTGTCGGGCCATTCGCACCGCGCCCAGCTCTTCCTCTCGCTGATCGGCGAGGAGACCGGGATCGTCGACGTCGATCTCGGCGCCGGCGCCCACAAGCAGGCCGACTTCCTCGCGCTCAACCCGCTCGGCCAGGTGCCGGTGCTGGTCGACGGGGAGGTGGTGCTCGCCGACTCGAACGCGATCCTCGTCTATCTCGCGGAGAGCCGCGCCCGGACCGACTGGTACCCGGCCGACCCCGCGGCCCGCGGGCGCATCCAGCGCT
>CAZWDE010000423.1:0-2594 GCA_964632555.1 uncultured Limibaculum sp. | reverse complement strand
TGCGGAAGAAGGCGAGCATCAGCGCATAGGTCATCGCCTGCGTGATGATCGAGAGGTAGACGCCCGTCACCCGGCTGCGGAAGGCGAACCAGCCGAAGACGAAGGCCAGCAGCCCCGGCACCGCCAGCACCATCAGGCACGCGAACCAGAACATGTCGAAGCCCCACCAGAACCACGGCAGCGCGTCGTAATTCAGGAACACCATGAAGTCGGGCAGCACCGGGTCGCCGTAGACGCCGCGCGGCCCGATCTCGCGCATCAGGTGCATCCCCATCGCGTAGCCGCCGAGCGCGAAGAACGCCCCGTGGCCGAGCGAGAGGATGCCGGCATAGCCCCAGACGAGATCGACCGAGAGGGCGAGGAGCGCGTAGCAGAGATACTTGCCGAGGAGCGCCACCGCGAAGGAGGGCAGATGCGCGCCCGACCCCGGCTGCATGGCGAGATTGGCGTAGGGCACGGCCACCGCCGCGACGAAGAGGAGGCCGAGAAACGCCCAGCCGCCCGGCGTGAGGAGGCGCGCGCCCATCTCAGCTCTCCGCCGCGCGGCCGCGGAGCGCGAACATGCCCCTCGGCCGCTTCTGGATGAAGAGGATGATGAGGACGAGCACCAGCACCTTGGCCAGCACCGCGCCGGCGAAGGGCTCGAGGAACTTGTTGGCGATGCCGAGCGTGAAGGCGCCCGCCAGCGCGCCCCAGAGATTGCCGACGCCCCCGAAGACCACCACCATGAAGCTGTCGACGATGTAGGCCTGCCCGAGATTGGGCGAGACGTTGCCGATCTGGCTGAGCGCGACGCCCGCGATGCCGGCGACGCCCGCGCCGAGGCCGAAGGTCATGGCATCCACCCAGCCGGTGCGCACGCCCATCGCCGAGGCCATCCGCCGGTTCTGCGTCACCGCCCGCATCTGCAGGCCCATCGGCGTGCGCCTCAGCACCAGCAGCAGCACCGCGAAGACGGCGAGCGCGAAGAGCACGATCCAGAGCCTGTTCCAGGTGATCGTGAGCTGGCCGAGCTCCACCGCGCCCGACATCCAGGAGGGGTTGCCGACCTCGCGGTTGTTGGGCCCGAAGATCGTGCGCACGGCCTGCTGCAGGATCAGCGACACGCCCCAGGTGGCGAGCAGCGTCTCGAGCGGGCGACCGTAGAGCCAGCGCACGACGCCCCGCTCGATCGCCACGCCGATGGCGCCCGCCACGAGGAAGGCGAGCGGCAGCGCGATCAGCAGCGAGACGTCGAAGAGCCCGGGCGCGAAGCCGCGGATCGCCTCCTGCACCGCGAAGGTGGTGTAGGCGCCGAGCATCACCAGCTCGCCATGCGCCATGTTGATCACCCCCATCACGCCGAAGGTGATCGCGAGGCCGATGGCGGCCAGCATCAGCACCGAGCCGAGCGAGATCCCGAACCAGACGTTCTGCGCGACGTCCCAGAGCGCCTGCTGGCGCTCGATCGCCGCGACCGCCGCCTCCGCCGCGCCGCGGATCGCGGGATCGGCCGCGTCGAGGGCGGTGGAGATCGTGCCGAGCATCTCGGGCCCGCCCTCCGCCAGCGTCCCGACGGCCGCCACCTGCTCGTCGGCCGGCCGGTCCGAGCCGAGCGCCGACGCCGCGCGGGCGAGCGCGAGCCGTGCCGCGATCTCGGGGTCGGTCTCGGCCGCGATGGCGGCGTCGAGCGCCTCGATCTGGGCCGGGTCGCGCGCGGCGAGCGCCGCCTCGGCCGCCTCGAGCCGGAGCGCGGGATCGGGGTTTCTCAGCCGCAGCACGCCGAGCTCGGCCTCGATCAGCCGGCGGAGGTCGTTGTTGAGCTTGATGCGGCGGGTGTCGCGCCGGCCGAGCTCGCGGATCTCGGCGCCGGTGAACGGGTCCATCGCGACATCGTCGCGCCCCCGCTCCTCGACGCGCACGACCCGGCCGTCGTCCTTCAGCACCTCGAGATCGCCCGCGCCGAGCGTCTCGAGGATCGCTCCCGCGCGCGGGTCGCCGGAGGCCGCGATCGCCTCGATCACGCGCGCCCGGTCGGCGAACTCGCCCTCGGGGAGCTGCGCCACCAGCTCCTCGAGCGACTGCGCGGCCGCGGGCAGCGCGGCGAGGATCAGCAGGACGGAGAGGAGGAGCGCGCGCATCGAGGTCTCGCGGGGGGCTCTGGGGTGGACAGGGCGGAGGCGGCCGGGGCCGCCCCCGCAAGGGACGCCGCGACGGGAGGAGACGCGGCGCCCGGGAGGAAACCCTCAGTTCGCCGCCGAGGCGCCCCCGCACTGGCCGGTCTCGACGTTGAAGTTCCCGCACTCCATGGGCTTGCGCCAGTCGGCGATCAGCTTGGCGCTTTCGGGCAGGTAGTCGGACCACGCGTCGCCCACGACGAGGCCCGGCGTCTCGTAGACGATCTCGAACTGGCCGTCGTCGAGGATCTCGCCGATCAGCACGGGCTTGGTGATGTGGTGGTTGGGCATCATCGCCGAGTAGCCGCCCGAGAGATTGGGCACCGCGACGCCGACGATCGCGTCGATCACCGCGTCAGGATCGGTGGTGCCGGCCTTCTCGACCGCCTCGACCCACATGTTGAAGCCGATGTAGTGCGCCTCCATCGGGTCGTTGGT
>CAZWDE010000422.1:0-2599 GCA_964632555.1 uncultured Limibaculum sp. | reverse complement strand
CGACCTCCTCGCGACGCTCGAGGCCCCGGCGACCCGCGGCCCGGCCTATTCCAAGCTGGACGCGACGCGCGAGGCGGCGGCGCGCGCCGGCTGCGTGGTGCTCTTCAAGGGGGCCGACACGGTGATCGCCGACCCCTCGGGCCGCGCCGCGATCAACTCGGCGCAGCACGAGCGCGCCGCGCCGTGGCTCGCGACCGCGGGCGCGGGCGACGTTCTGGCCGGCATGATCGCGGGCCTCCTCGCGCGCGGGTTCGAGCCCATGGCCGCGGCCGAGACCGCCGCCTGGCTCCATGTCGAGGCCGCGCGCCGCTTCGGCCCGGGGCTGATCGCCGAGGACATCCCGGAGCAGCTTCCGGGGGTCTTCCGCGATCTCGGCCTCGGAGGCTAGGGGGCGCGCCGGACCGCGCGCCCGAGCGCCGCGGGCGCGCCGAGGATCAGGGCGGGCCGGCAGCGGCACCTGACCGGTCGCCGCCGGCCCCAAGGCGGCGTCGATCGCGACCGTGCCCTCGCCTGTCGAGGTCGCGGTGCCTTTGGCCGGGCGAGCGATCGCGGTCCGCGTGCCGCGGCTCTCGTCGAAGCCCTCGCAGAGGACGACCCTGTCGTTGACCAGCCGGCCCATGCCGTCGTCGAGATCGACCGCGAAGGGCATCGTCACGGCCCCGGCCGCCGGGGCGGCCAGCGTGAGACGTCCGGCCGTGACGTTTGCTCGGCGGTCGTGGTCCCGCGCCTGTCGCGCCGCCCGGCGCGGGCGGATGGCCCCGCGCGTCGGGTCGCGAGAGTGTCCGCGCGGCGCCCCGCGCCCGTCGTGACCGGGCGCCTCGGCTCGGGCGCGCGAGGGGGCACACCGGCGGGCCCGGGAGCGAATCAGGCCGGGCGGCCCGGCGGCGAGCTCGCCCTCGGCATCGGCCCCGTCGGCCGCATGGCCGATCGCCTGCGCGACACGGTGTGCTACGTGACGCATCCGGAACGCCGCGCCCCCCGCCTTGCCCGGCCTGCCGAACCGGCGCGACCTCCTCGGCCGCCGCACCGGCGCGACCTCGTCGGCCGTCGCATCGACGCGCTCGACCGGGTGACCGGGAAGACCTGCGACCGGGCCTGCCCCGGCGCGCCGGCCGGGCAGCCGGCGGGGACGGTGAGGTGGCCGGGGCCGGGATGGCGGTCCGGCCCGCGCGCGGCCAGCCAGCGCGCGGTCGGCCCCCGAAATCTGCCGCCGCCCCCTTGCGCGGCGGGTTGGCCTTTTGCTCTATCGGCCCCCGTGGGCGGTTGCTATAGACGGCGCGGCTCGCGGGGCCGCCGCGGCGCCCGGCGCGGGCGTGGTGGAACTGGTAGACACGTCAGATTTAGGTTCTGATGCCGCAAGGCGTGGGGGTTCAAGTCCCTCCGCCCGCACCAGGATTTCCGGCGTCGCGGTCGCCGGCCGCACCGCCGGCCGAGGGGCAGGCCGGCGCGGACCGCACGGGCCTTTGGGGGCAGACGGGGACGGACATGCAGGTGACGGAGACGAAAGCGGACGGGCTGAGGCGGGAATATTCCGTCGTGGTCAGCGCCGCCGCCCTCGAGGCCAAGACGACCGAGAAGCTCGAGACCGTGCGCGCCGACTTCCAGATGAAGGGGTTCCGCAAGGGCAAGGCGCCGATGCCGCTGCTGAAGAAGATGTTCGGCAAGTCGGTGATGGGCGAGGTCGTGCAGGAGACCGTGGAGGAGACGGTGCAGCAGCATCTCTCCGCCACCGGCCACCGCCCGGCGCAGCAGCCCGAGATCAAGATCGCCAACGAGAACTTCCAGGAGGGCGACGACCTCAAGGTCGAGATCGCCTATGACTGCCTGCCCGACGTGCCGCCGCTCGACTACAGCCAGATCTCGCTCGAGCGCCGCGTCGTGGAGGTCGACGAGGCCGCGGTCGAGGAGGGGCTGAAGCGCCTCGCCGAGAGCGCGACGCAGTACGAGCCGCGCGCCGAGGGCGAGGCGGCGGAGGAGGGCGATCAGGTGGTGATCGACTTCCTCGGCAAGGTCGAGGGCACGCCCTTCGAGGGCGGCGAGGCCGAGGACTATCCGCTGGTGCTCGGCTCGGGCTCGTTCATCCCGGGCTTCGAGGAGCAGCTCCTCGGCGCGACGCCGGGCGAGGCGAAGGAGGTCGCGATCACCTTCCCCGAGGAGTACGGCGCGGCCCATCTCGCCGGGAAGGCGGCGGTCTTCGACGTGACGGTCAAGGAGGTGCGCCGCCCGGTGCCGGCGCCGGTCGACGACGCGCTCGCCGAGCGCTACGGCGCGGAGAACCTCGAGGCGCTGAAAGAGCAGCTGCGCGAGCGGATCGGGGCGGAGTTCGCCGGCGCGGCGCGCCAGCTGCTCAAGCGGCGCCTGCTCGACCGGCTCGACGAGCTCGTCGCCTTCGACCTGCCGCCGACCCTCGTCGAGGCCGAGGCGAAGTCGATCGCGCACCAGCTCTGGCACGAGGAGCACCCCGAGGTGCAGGGCCACGACCACCCGGCAATCGAGCCGACCGAGGAGCATGTGAGGCTCGCCGAGCGGCGCGTGCGGCTCGGGCTCCTGCTCGCCGACATCGGCGGGCGCGAGGGCGTCGAGGTGAGCGAGCAGGAGC
>CAZWDE010000421.1:0-2607 GCA_964632555.1 uncultured Limibaculum sp. | reverse complement strand
CCGCGGCCGACAGCGTGATGGTCCCGCTGCAATGCGAGTTCTTCGCGCTCGAGGGGCTCACCCAGCTGCTCGCCACGATCCGCCGCGTGCAGGCGCGGCTCAACCCGGAGCTGCGCATCCACGGCATCGTGCTCACCATGTACGACCGGCGGAACCGTCTCTCGGCGCAGGTGGAGGAGGACGTGCGCTCCACGCTCGGCGACGTGGTCTACCAGACGGTGATCCCGCGCAACGTCCGGCTCTCCGAGGCGCCGTCGCACGCCGTGCCCGCGCTCGTCTACGACGCCGACTGCGCCGGAAGCCGCGCCTACCGCACCCTCGCGAGCGAGGTGCTGAGCCGCGACGCCGCCACCCTCGCGGCCTGACGCCGATGGCCCGCAAGCCCGAGCCGCCCCGCCGCCTCGGCCGCGGGCTTTCCGCCCTCCTCGGCGACGCCGTCGAGCCCGACGCGGCGCCCGAGGGCGGCGAGCGCCCCGCCGGCGAGCCCGTGCCGAGCGCGGTGCCGATCGACCTGATCGCGCCCAACCCGGCGCAGCCGCGCCGCCGCTTCGACGAGGCCGAGCTCGACGATCTGGCCGCCTCGATCCGCGAGCACGGCGTGCTGCAGCCGGTGATCCTGCGCCCCGATCCGTCCGACCCCGCGCGGTACCAGATCGTCGCCGGCGAGCGCCGCTGGAGGGCCGCCGGCCGCGCCGGCCTCCACGAGATCCCGGCCGTCGTGCGCCCGCTCGACGACCGCGCCGTGCTCGAGATCGCGATCATCGAGAACGTGCAGCGCGCCGATCTCAACCCGGTCGAGGAGGCGCGCGGCTACGCCCAGCTCGTCGAGAGCTTCGGCCACACGCAGGAGGATCTCGCGCGCATCGTCGGCAAGAGCCGCAGCCATCTCGCCAACATGATGCGCCTGCTCGCCCTGCCCGAGCCCGTGCTCGCCCATCTCGCCGAGGGGCGCCTCTCCGCCGGGCACGGGCGCGCGCTCGTGACCGCGCCCGATCCCGGCGCGCTGGCGCAGGCCGCGATCGCCGAGGGCCTCAGCGTCCGGCAGGTCGAGGCACGCGCCAAGGCGGCCCGTGACGGGGCGCGGGCGGGCGCGGGCGCGGGCCGTGCGGCGCCCGGGCCGGGCGGCGGCGCCGAGAAGGACGCCGACACCCGGATGCTCGAGGGCGATCTCTCCGCCGCGATCGGCATGGCCGTGCAGATCACCCATGCCGGGCCCGACGGCGGCGAGGTCCGCATCCGCTACCGCAGCCTCGAGGATCTCGACCGGCTCTGCCAGCGCCTCGCCGGCTGATCCCCGGGCGCATCGCCGATTACGGCTTTCCACCGCCCGCCCGAGGCCATATATCCCCCTCGACGGCGCGCCGCTCCGCTCGGCCCGCGCCCCTGCGCCCGTCCGACCGGCGCGCCCTGGATCCACAACCCCGCAGAGGACACCGATGCCCGACGCCCTTCCCCTCATGCCCAAGGCGACCGCCGTCTGGCTGGTCGACAACACCACGCTGACCTTCCGCCAGATCGCCGAGTTCTGCGGCATGCACGAGCTCGAGATCTCCGGCATCGCGGACGGCGAGGTGGCCGTGGGCATCAAGGGGCTCGACCCCGTGCAGAACAATCAGCTCACGGCCGAGGAGATCCGGCGCTGCGAGGCCGACCCGCTCGCGCGCCTGCGTCTCAAGGCCCGCACCGTCGCGCCGCCGCCGCAGAAGAAGACGCCCCGCTACGTGCCCGTCTCCAAGCGCCAGGACCGTCCCGCCGCGATCGCCTGGCTGGTGCGCCACCACCCGGAGATCGAGACCACCCAGATCGCCAAGCTCGTCGGCTCGACCAAGCCGACCATCGAATCGATCCGCAACCGCACGCACTGGAACTCGGCCAACATCCAGCCGGTCGACCCGGTCGCGCTCGGCCTCTGCACCCAGATCGAGCTCGACGAGGTGGTCGCGCGGGCGCAGGAGAAGAAGGCGAAGAAGCTCGAGCAGGCCGGCGAGCCGAAGGACCGTCAGGGTCTCGTGCCGACCTCCGAGAGCCTCGCGACCGACCCCTTCGCCGCCGCGGGCGCGGCCTTCGGCGGCTCGGGGCGCGGCGACGAGGACGAGGAGGACGAGCGGTCGCGCCGCGGCGCGCCGGTGCTCGACCCCGATTCGCTCTTCAACCTGCCCAAGGGGGGCGGCGACTGAGCCGCCCCGCCGGCCGTCTGCCGGATCAGGCCGCGCCGTCGAAATCGGCGAGCGTCACCGTCTGGGTGAACACGTCCGGCTCGTAGGCCGGCTCGAACACGCTGTCGACGAAGACGTAGTCGGTCGTCACCGCCTCCCGCGTGAACTCCACCTCCATGTAGCCGCGGCGCGAGGTGTCGGCGTAGAAGAGCGTGTCGATCCCCTCGACGAAGAGCGCCGCCAGAAGCTGCGGCGGGATCGTGTCGAGCCCCTCGATGTCCTCGAGCCCCGGCGCGCTCACGCCCGGCCCGCCGAACTCGAAGGCCGCGAGCTCGCCGCCGAGCGTCTCGATCAGCGAGAACCAGGCGTTGTGCGTGTCGCCCGAGAGGACGATGCCGTTCGCGTCGTTCTGCACGAGCGTCTCGAGGATCGCCTCGCGGTCCGCGACATA
>CAZWDE010000420.1:0-2613 GCA_964632555.1 uncultured Limibaculum sp. | reverse complement strand
GGCCCGGGCGGGCGGGGCCGCCGGGCGCGCCGCGGCGTCGATCCCCGGCGCGCGGGCGGTCGTCGGGCGCGCCATCAATGCGCCTTCGGATAGGGGCCGTGGCCCGACTCGTCGATCATCCGCCCCTCGCGGTAGCGGTCGAGCGTGAGGCGGCGGTTCGCCCAGTGCGGCTCGTCCCGGGCGATCGTGTGCGCGAAGACGTGGCCCGAGCCCGGCGTCGCCTTGAACCCGCCATAGCACCAGCCCGCGTTGAGATAGAGACCGGGCACGTCGGTCTTCGTGATGAAGGGCGAGCCGTCCATCGACATGTCCATCACCCCCGCCCACTGGCGGAGCAGCTTGACCCGGCCGAGGCGCGGCATGATCGCCATGCAGTCGCCCATCACCTCGCAATAGGCCGGCAGGTTCCCCTTCTGCGCGTAGGAGTTGTAATAGTCGAGGCTGCCGCCGAACACCATGCCGCCCTTGTCGGACTGGCTGATGTAGAAGTGGCCCGGGTTGCCGAAGACCACCACGCAGTCGAGCACCGGCTTCAGGGGCTCCGAGACATAGGCCTGCAGCTTGTGGCTCTCGATCGGCAGGCGCCCGAGCCCGGCCTTCTCCGCCAGCACCGAGGTGTGCCCGGCGACCGCGAGGCCGACCTTCTCGGCGTAGATCTCGTGCACCTTGCCGCGGCGCGCGACCTCGACGCCGATCACCGCGCCGTTCTTCCGCACGAAGCCGGTCACCTCGCAGTTCTGCACGATGTCGACGCCGAGCGCCGCCGCGGCGCGCGCGAAGCCCCAGTTGACCGCGTCGTGCCGCGCCGTGCCCGCCCGCGGCTGGACATAGGCGCCCAGCACCTCGTAGCGGCCCGTGTCGAGCGCGATCTCCGGCACCCGCCGCGCGAGCCTGTCGCGGTCCCAGTATTCGCCGTCGATGCCGTTGAGGCGCATGATGTTGTAGCGCCGCGCCATCGCGTCGCGCTGCCCCGGCGTGAAGCAGAGGTTCACGTGGGCGCGCTGGCTGAACATCACGTTGTAGTTGAGCTCGTGGGAGAGGTTCTCCCAGAGCTTCAGCGAGTGCTCGTAGAACTCGGTGTTGCCCGGGATCATGTAGTTCGAGCGCACGATCGTCGTGTTGCGCCCGGCGTTGCCGCCGCCGAGCCAGCCCTTCTCGAGCACCGCGACGTTGCGGATCCCGTGCTCCTTGGCGAGGTAGTAGGCGGTGGCGAGCCCGTGGCCCCCGCCGCCGACGACGATCACGTCGTAATACGCCTTGGGCTCGGGCTGTCCCCACACCGGCTCCCAGATCGACTGACCCCGGAGCCCAGCGCGGATGACGTTCCAGATGTTGTAGCGCTGCATCAGCCCCGCATCCTCTCGGCGTTGGCGTCCCAGATCGGCGCGTGCTGGAGCGCCGCCGGCAGGCGCTCGCCGAGGAGCTCGATGGTCCACGGCCCCGCCGCGCCCGCGTGCTCCTTGGGGATGTAGCCGAGCGCCATCGAGCGGCCCGAATGGTGCGCGTAGCCGCCCGAGGTGACCCAGCCCACCACCTCCTCGCCGAGCCAGATCGGCTCGTCGCCGATCACGTCGGCGTCGCGCGCCTCGAGCGTGAAGCTCTTGAGCCGCAGCCGCCCGCCGGTCTCGCGCTCGGCGACCGCCGCCGCCTTGCCGATGAAATCCGCCGGCTTCTCGTAGGCGACGAAGCGGTCGAGCCCGGCCTCGAGCGGGCCGTAGAGCGGGCGGTACTCGCGCGCCCAGCCGCCGAAATTCTTCTCGAGGCGCATCGCGTTGAGCGCGCGGAGGCCGAAGGGCCTGAGGCCGAGGTCGCGCCCCGCCTCCCAGAGCCGCTCGAAGACATGGCGCTGGAACTCGGCGCGCATCCAGATCTCGTAGCCGAGATCGCCGGTGAAGCTGACGCGACCGACGATCGCCGGCGCGAGGCCCACATCCATCTCGCGGATGGCCATGAAGCGGAACGCCTCGCGCGAGACGTCCTCGTGCGCCACCCGGGCGAGCAGCTCGCGCGACCTCGGCCCGGCGATCGCGACGCCGCAGAGGGCGAGCCCGAGGCTCTGGACCCGCACCGAGCCGTCGGCCGGCCGATGGCTCTCGAACCACCGCAGATAGTATTCCTCGGCGGCGCCGCTGCCGGCGAGGAAGAACCGGTCCTCGGCGAGGCCCGCGAGCGAGAGATCGCCGATCAGCCTGCCGTCGTGCTTCAGCATGGGCGCGAGCGTCATGCGGCCGGGCGCGGGGATCTTGCAGGCGAGGATCCGGTCGAGCCAGGCGCGGGCGCCGGGGCCGGAAACCTCGAATTTCGAGAACCCGGAGGTCTCCATGATGCCGACGCCCTCGCGCACCGCGCGCACCTCCTCGGCGACATGGGGGAAATCGGTCGAGCGGCGCCACGAGAAGCGGTCGACCGTGCCGTCCGGCGAGAACCAGAGCGGCACCTCGAGGCCCCACGAATCGCCCCACTGCGCGCCGAGCTGGCTCAGCCGGTCGTAGATCGGCGTGGTCTTGAGCGGGCGCGCGGCCGGCAGCTCCTCGTTCGGGAACTTGATCGAGAAGCGCCGCGAATAGTTCTCCTGCACCTTGGGGTTGGTGTAGGCCATCGTCGCCCAGTCGC
>CAZWDE010000419.1:0-2637 GCA_964632555.1 uncultured Limibaculum sp. | reverse complement strand
TGCATCATCGCCACGACGCGGCCGAACTCCGGGATGAACCGGCCGAGCACGTCGGTCTCGTTCATCAGCCGCAGCAGCCACTCGGCATGCGCCTTGTCGGTCAGCATCTCGAGGAACAGGCGGTTGGCGTCCGCGTTGGCGCGCACCGCGTCGTCGATCAGGTCGAGGCTGCGGGTCACGAGGCGCATCGCGGCGGGGTGGATGCGGGCATCGAGCCGCGCGGCCTCGCGGAACAGCCGGAAGAGGTTGACGGGGTCCTCCTCGAAGACCTGCGCGTCGCGCACCGTCAGCCGTCCGTCCTGCACCCGGAACGGCCCGCGCGCCTCGGTCTCCGGCATCAGCGAGAGCCCGCGCAGGAGGGCCGAGAGCTGCGGGCGGCGCTTGGCGTGCTGCGCCTCGAGCGCAGCCGAGAAGATCCGGGTGAGATCGCCCACGTTCTTCGCGTGGCGGAAATAGGCGTGCATGAAGTGCTCGACCCCCTGCCGCCCGCCGCCGTCGCGGAAGCCCATGCGCGCGGCGATCTCGACCTGCCGGTCGAAGGTGAGCTGGTCCTGCGCCCGGCCGACGAGATCGTGCAGATGGCAGCGCACCGCCCAGATGAACTTGGCGGCGTCGGCGAAGCGCTGCACCTCCTCGCGCTCGAAGATGCCGCGGGCGACGAGCTCCCACGCGGTCTCGCAGCCATAGAGGTAGCGCGACACCCAGTGCAGGGTCTGGAGGTCGCGGAGGCCCCCCTTGCCCTCCTTGATGTTCGGCTCGAGGAGATAGCGCGAGCCGCCGTGGCGGTCGTGGCGCTGGTCGCGCTCGGCGAGCTTGGCCTCGACGAATTCGGGGCCGGTGCGGGCGAACAGCTCGCGCCAGAGGGTCTCCTCGAGGGTCGCGAAGGGCGCGCGCTCGCCGGCGAGGAAGCGCATCTCGAGAAGCGAGGTGCGCACCGTCAGGTCGTCGCGCGCGTAGCGCAGGCAGTCCGCCACCGAGCGGGTCGCCTGCCCGATCTTCAGCTTGAGGTCCCAGAGCAGGTAGAGGATGCCCTCGACCGCGGTCTCGACCCACGCGGTGCGCTTGTAGGGCGTGAGGAACAGCAGGTCGACGTCGGAGAACGGCGCCATCTCGCCCCGGCCGTAGCCGCCGACCGCGACGATCGAGACCTGTTCGCCGGTGGTGCGGATCGGCGCCTCGTGGAGCCAGCGGGTCGCGAGATGGACGACGCCCGCGACGACGACGTCGGTGACGTGGGCGTAGCTCCGCGCGACGCGAAGCCCCGCGAAGGGGTGGGCGAGAAGGCCCGCGCGCACCCGGGCCCGGCCGGTCTCCAGAACCTCGGCGAGATGCTCGAGCGCCGCGGCGCGCAGCGCCGACGGGTCGGGCGTCTCGGCCGCCAGCCGGTCGATCCGCGCGACCAGCGAGCGGCGGCAGGCGATCGCCTCGGGCGCGGCGATCAGGTGCGCGAGGCCCGTCTCGGTGCGCGCGACCTCGGCCCGGAGACCGACGGCGCCCTGCTCGGCCCCGGCCATGCCGCTCAGGAGCCCGCCCGGAAGGCGGCGGGCGCGGGGTCCCGGACGAGGAACCGGCGCGGGCCGACCTCGAGGATCGCCATCGCATGCTCCGCGGTGCCGTCGGGCCGGAAGCGCACGGGGCCGAGCGCGCCCGAGAAGCCCTCGGGCCGGGTGAGCGCCGCGTCCGAGAAGAGCGGCCCGCCGCCCCGCCCCTCGCGCGCCGCGCGCACGAGCTGTCCGGCCACCTGCACGGCCGTGTAGCCGAGGGTCGCGAGCACCGGCGGATCGGCGCCGTAGCGCGCGCGGTAGCGCCCGGCGAACACCTCGAAGGCGTCGGGGTCCGGGGCGGGGAACCAGCCGCCGCGCAGCGAGGCCTCCTCGAAGCTCGCCCCGCTGTTCCACTGGCCGAGGCCCAGATAGCGGACCTCGAGCGGGTCGAGCCGGTGGAAGTTCATGAAGCTCGCCACCGCCTGCAGCTCCTGCCCGCCGGCCGGCAGCAGCAGCGCCTCGGCGCCGAGCTGGCGCGCCTCGCGCGCGAAGGGGCCGGCGGCCGCCTCGATCCCCTTGAAGCTCCGCTCGTAGGCGCCGGTCGCCACGAGGCGCACCGCGCCGCGCGCCTCGGCCGCGGCGACCCCGCGCGCCGCCGCGTCGCCATAGGCGGTGCGCGGGCGGAAGAGCGCGACGAAGCGCCGCCCCTGGCTCGCCGCGTAGTCGAGGATGCGCCGCGCCTCGGCCTCGGGCACGTAGCCCGACACGTAGACCGGGTCGCCGGCGACGCCCGCATCGGTCGAGAACGAGATCACCCGGAGCCGCGCCGGCGCGGCCACCCGCGCCACCGCCTCGGTGGTCTGCGCGAAGAGCGGCCCGAGCAGGATGGCCGCCCCGTCCGCGATCGCCCGGCGCGCCGCCGCCTCGGCCCGCGCCGGCTCGCCGCCGGTGTCGTAGACGCGGAGGGCAAGGTCCCGGATCCGCAGATCCTGCACCGCCATGTCGGCCGCGTTGGCCAGCGCGCCGGCGAGCTGCGCCGCCCCGTCGGCGCGCGCGCTCTCGGGCACGAGGAGCGCGAGCGTCACGGGCCCGGCCGCGGCGGCGGAGCCCGGCCCGGCCGGCGCGTCGGGCGCGGGCTGGCCGACCCGCGCGG
>CAZWDE010000418.1:0-2657 GCA_964632555.1 uncultured Limibaculum sp. | reverse complement strand
GGGCTGGTGAAGATCTGATGGAGGCGGGGCGGATCGAGGCGCTGTTCACCCGCTCGGACGGGGGCTACCGGTTCGCGCGGTGGGGGCGGGCGCTGGTGCCCGCGGTCGTCGGGGCGGACGAGGCGGGCGCGCGGGTGCTGGGCGACGCCATCGCGGCGGCGGCGGGGCTGACCGGGCTCGGGACCGCCGCGGAGGACCCCGAGCTCGGCGCCAACGCGCTCGTCGTCGTGGCGGACGCCTGGCCCGACCTCCGCGCCGTGCCGCACCTGTCGCGCCTCGTGCCGGATCTCGAGCGGCTCACGGGCGTCCTCGGCGCGACGGGGGCCAACCAGTACCGCATCTTCGATTTCGACCCGGCGGGGTCGATCCGCCTCTGCGTGACGCTCCTGCGCCTCGACGAGGACCTCGCGCGGCTCGACCCGCGGGCGCTGGCGCTCGCGCAGGCGGTCTTCGCGCTCCTCCTCTGGTCGGACCGCGCCTTCCTCGCCGAGAGCCCCGTCGCGATGGCCGGCCCGCGCGCGCGCATCCGCCCGGACATCGCCGCCCTCGTGCGCGCCGCCTACGACCCCGCGCTGCCGGCGGCGACGACCGACCCCGCCCACGCCGCGGCGCTCGCCGGGCGGCTGGCCGGATGAGGCGCGCATGACCCACCGCCATCCGGTGCGCGTCTACTACGAGGACACCGACCTCGCGGGCCTCGTCTACCACGCCAACCATCTGCGCTTCCTCGAGCGCGGGCGCACCGAGGCGCTGCGCGCGGCGGGCGTCGAGCAGGGGCGCCTGCGGGCCGGGACCGGGGTGGTCTTCGTCGCGCGCCGGATCGAGATCGACTACCGCGCGGCGGCGCGCTTCGACGACCTGCTCGAGGTGCTGACCCGGCTCGAGAGCCGCACGGGGGCGCGGGCGGTGCTCCGGCAGGAGCTGCGCCGCGCCGAGCCCGCGGCGGTGATCGCCGAGGCGCGCGTGGTCCTCGCCTGCGTCGACGCCGAGGGCCGGGCGGTGCGCCTGCCGATCGCGGTCCGGGACGCTCTGGACCGTCTCGGCGCGGAGCAGTAGAAAGGCCCGAGAGCGCGGGGCAACCGCGCCGAGGCGCAGCGCCGGGACGCGGTCGGAGAGCCGCCCGGGCGCCCGTCTTGAGGAGAGCAGCAGATGGATCCCGGCGCGACGAGCCTCGCCCTTCTGGTGGCCGCGCAGGCCGCCGACACAGCCGTCATCGCCGCGCCCGGCGCGGCGGCGGTCGATTTCTCCGTCACGGCGATGTTCTGGCGGGCGACGCCCACGGTGCAGGCGGTGATGGTGCTTCTGGTCGCCGCCTCCTTCTGGTCGTGGGCGGTGATCATCGAGAAGGCGATGGCGCTCCGCCGCCTCGCCGCCCGCACCCGCGCCTTCGAGGAGCGGTTCTGGTCCGGCGGCTCGCTCGACGATCTCTACGAGAGCCTCGGCAAGGCGCCGCGCACCCCGGTCGAGCGCGTCTTCGCCGCCGGCATGCGCGAGTGGCGGCGCTCCTTCGCGCCCGGCGGGGTGATCGTGCCCGGCACCGACGCGCGGGTCGAGCGGGCGATGACCACGGCGATCGCCAAGGAGAGCGCCAAGCTCTCGACCTGGCTGCCGTTCCTCGCGACGGTGGGATCGGTCTCGCCCTTCGTCGGGCTCTTCGCCACGGTCTGGGGCATCAAGCACAGCTTCGAGTCGATCGCGGTGATGCAGAACACCAACCTCGCGGTCGTCGCGCCCGGCATCGCGGAGGCGCTGCTCGCCACCGCGCTCGGGCTGATCGCGGCGATCCCGGCGGTGGTCGCCTACAACCGCCTCGGCTCGGACGTCGAGGCGCTCGGCAGCGGGCTCGAGACCTTCGCCGACGAGTTCGGCCTGATCCTCGCGCGCGAGATCGACTTCGCGCGGGGGGCGGCCTGATGGCGGCGGGGCTGCGCGCGGCGGCCCGCCCCGGGGGGCGGCGGGCGCGGCGCGCGGCGGCGCGGCCGATGTCCGAGATCAACGTCACGCCCTTCGTCGACGTGATGCTGGTGCTGCTCATCATCTTCATGGTGGCGGCGCCGCTGCTCGTCGTCGGCGTGCCGCTGGAGCTGCCCGAGACCGAGGCGTCCTCGCTGCCGACGCCCGAGGACGAGCCGCTCACCGTCAATCTCGACGGGCAGGGGCGCATCTTCATCCAGGACGTCGAGGTCGGCCTCGACTCGCTGGTGCCGCGGCTCCGCGCGATCCGCGGCGAGCGCGGCGAGGGGCCGATCTTCCTGCGCGCCGACCGACGGCTCGACTACGGCCGTGTCATGGTGGTGATGGGCGCGCTGAGCGGCGCGGGCTTCCGCGAGATCGCGCTGGTCACCGAACAGGCGGAGCCGGGGGCGGGAGCCGCGGCGGACACGGAGTAGGGCGATGCGCAGGGGCGCGGCGATCTCGGGCGCGATGCATGGCGGGCTGATCCTCGCCGCGGTCGTCGCGCCCCATCTCGCGGGCGACCCGCCGCCGACCGGGCTGAGCTTCACCGAGGTGACGGTGGTCGACGGCTCGGTGCTGGCCCCGGCCGAGGCAGCGCCCGTGGAGCCGGGGCCCGCGCCCGAGACCGCGCCGGCGCCGACGGCGCCCTCGGGCGCCGCGCCCGGCCGCGCGCCGGCGCCGCCGGCCGCCGAGGCGGCGCC
>CAZWDE010000417.1:0-2664 GCA_964632555.1 uncultured Limibaculum sp. | reverse complement strand
GCGCGCCGCGCTCGCGCGCCGGCGGGCGGCGGAGCGGGCGCGCCAGCCGCTGCTCACGCCGGAGGAGCGCGAGCGGCTGCGCCGGGCCCGCCGGTGAGCCGGCGCGGTTGAGCGGCCCGCCGCGCTCCTGTATGCGCTCGAAGCCATGCCGCCGGCCCGTCCGGCGCGATGACGGGGGAGCGCCATGGGCCGACCGGGGGATTTCGACGCGACGGCCCTGGCGCGGCTCGGGCCAGCCCTCGGGCATGTGGCGCGGACCGGCGGCGGGGCCGGTCGCCGGCCGGCCGGTCGGCGGATGAGCTGAGGACCGGGCGGTGGGGGCCATGGGCAACGGCGCGTTGCGTCTCGGGATTGCGGGTCTCGGCACGGTCGGCACGGGCGTCCTGCGCCTCGCGGCGGGGCACCGCGCGGCGCTCGCCGCCCGCGTCGGGGGCGAGATCGCCGTCTCCGCGGTCTCCGCGCGCAGCCGCGGGCGCGACCGCGGGGTCGACCTCTCCGCCATCGCCTGGGAGGACGATCCGACCCGCCTCGCCGAGCGCGACGACGTCGACTGCGTCGTCGAGGTGATCGGCGGCTCGGACGGGCCCGCCAAGGCGCTCGTCGAGCGCGCGATCGCGCGCGGCAAGCACGTGGTGACGGCCAACAAGGCGCTGATCGCCCATCACGGGCAGGCGCTCGCCGAGGCCGCGGAGGCGGCGGGCGTGGCGCTGTTCTGCGAGGCCGCGGTCGCGGGCGGGATCCCGGTGCTGAAGGCGCTCGCCGAGGGGCTCGCCGCCAACCGCCTCACCCGGATCGTCGGCGTGCTCAACGGCACCTGCAACTACATCCTCTCCGAGATGGCGGCGAGCGGGCGGCCCTACCCGGAGGTGCTCGAGGAGGCGCAGCGGCTCGGCTACGCCGAGGCCGATCCGAGCTTCGACGTCGACGGGATCGACGCCGCGCAGAAGCTCGCGATCCTCGCCGCGACCGCCTTCGGCACCCGGGTCGATCTCGGCGGTGTCGTCACCGAGGGGATCGCGCGGATCACCGGCGCCGATCTCGCGACCGCCGCGGATCTCGGCTTCGCGATCCGCCTGATCGGGCTCGCGCAGCTCCACGAGGACGGGCTCGAGCAGTGGGTGCGGCCCTGCATGGTGCCGCGCCAGACCCTGATCGGGAGCCTGCCGGGCGCGACCAACGCCGTCCTCGCGGAGGGCGATTTCGTCGGCGCCTGCGCCTTCACCGGGCAGGGAGCGGGCGAGCGGCCGACCGCCTCGGCCGTGATGGCCGACGTGCTCGACATCGCGCGCGGGTCGCGTCGCCCGCTCTTCGGCCAGCCGGCCGCGGGTCTGGCGGCGGCGCCGCGCCTCGCCGAGAGCGCCGAGCGCTCGCCCTATTATCTCCGGGTGATGCTGGAGGACCGGCCGGGCGCGCTCGCCGCGCTCGCGGGCGTGCTCGGCGAATGCGGGCTCTCGATCCATCGGATGCGCCAATACGGGCAGGGCGGGGCGGCGGTGCCCGTGGTGCTCGTCACCCACGACGCCCGGCGCGAGGCGATCGACGCCGCCTGTGCGCGGATCGCCCGGCTCGAGGTCAGCGCCGCGCCGCCCGTCGCGATCGTGATCGAGGACGTCGGCCCCTAGGGATCGCCGACAGATCGATAGACAAACGCCCGGTGTCCCGTCTCGCGCCGGGACGATAGCGTCCCCGACAGACACGCGCCGCCGATCGCGACGAGCGGGCGAAAAGCGAAACGGGGACAGATCAATGCATGGCATCCTTCTCGCCGGCGCGCTGGCCGGCGCGCTCTCCCTTGCGTCCGCGACGCCGGGCCGGGCGCAGCTCTTCGGGGTGATCTCCGAGGTCAAGGTGGGCGGGCTCGCGCACGACATCGGCTTTCTCGGCAGCAATATCGAGCCCGGGCCGGACCTGATGGCCGAGATCGTGTTCGTGGCCCCCGACCTCTATCGCGGCTCCTCGGAGATCCTCGACCGGCTGCTGGAGCCGACGCCCCATCTCGGCGTGCAGGTCAACCTCGAGGGCGCCACCAGCCAGCTCTACGCCGGGCTGACCTGGACCGCCTATCCGTTCGAGGGCTTCGGCGTGCCGCTCTGGATCGCCGGCCATGCCGGGGGCACGGTGCACGACGGCGAGCTCCGCAGCGTCGAGCCCGACGAGAAGTCGCTCGGCTCGCGCGTCCTCTTCCGCCTGGCCGCGGAGGTCGGCTACGACGTGACGGAGAACATCCGCGTCTCGATCTACTACGATCACGAGAGCAATGCCGGGCTCGCCGAGGAGAACGAGGGGCTGAACAACGCCGGGCTCCGGCTCGGCTGGCGCTTCTGACCGCGGCGCCCGCCCGGGCGCTCCGGCCTTGCCTCGCCGCGGACCTGCGGGGATAAGCTGACGCCGCGCCGGGGACGCAGCGAGCCGGCGCGCGGGACGGGGGGAGCCATGGCGGTGGACGAGGCGGGCGCGGAGCGCCGGAGCGAGAAGGACGCGTTCGAGGACCGGCTGCTCAGCCTCGGGCTCGCGCGGGTCTCCGAGGCGGCGGCGATCGCGGCCTTCCGCTATGTCGGCCGGGGCGACCAGAAGGGCGCCGACCAGGTCGCGGTCGATGCCATGCGCCGCCAGCTCAACCTGCTCGACATCCGCGGCACCGTGGTGATCGGCGAGGGCGAGCGC
>CAZWDE010000416.1:0-2666 GCA_964632555.1 uncultured Limibaculum sp. | reverse complement strand
CCTTGTGGCAGCATTCGAGCGCCTGGCGCATCGTCGTGACGTTGCCGATGCACTCGAAGGAATAATCGGCGCCTCCGCCCGTCAGATCGACGAGATGGGGCACGAGATCGCACGAGAGCTCGCGCGGGTTCACGAAGTCGGTCATGCCGAAGCGCTCGCCCCAGGCGCGGCGCTCGGGATTGATGTCGACGCCCACGATCTGGTCGGCGCCGGCCAGCCGGCAGCCCTGGATCACGTTGAGCCCGATGCCGCCGAGGCCGAACACCACGCAGCGCGAACCTTCCTCGACCTTGGCCGTGTTGATCACCGCGCCGATGCCGGTGGTCACGCCGCAGCCGATGTAGCAGATCTTGTCGAACGGCGCGTTGCGGTCGACCTTGGCCAGCGCGATCTCGGGCAGCACCGTGTGGTTCGCGAAGGTCGAGCAGCCCATGTAGTGCAGGATCTCGCGCCCGTCCGTCGTGCGGAAGCGCGAGGTGCCGTCCGGCATCACGCCCCTGCCCTGCGTCGCGCGGATCTTCTGGCAGAGATTGGTCTTCGGGTTGAGGCAGTATTCGCACTCGCGGCATTCGGGGGTGTAGAGCGGGATCACGTGATCGCCCGGCGCGAGCGAGGTGACGCCGGGGCCGACCTCCAGCACGACGCCCGCGCCCTCGTGACCGAGGATGGCGGGAAACGCGCCCTCCGGGTCGGCGCCCGAGCGGGTGAACTCGTCGGTGTGGCAGATGCCCGTCGCCTTGATCTCGACCAGCACCTCGCCGGCCTTCGGCCCCTCGATCTCGACCTCCGTCACCTCGAGCGGCTTGCCCGCCTCGAAGGCGACCGCAGCGCGTGTCCGCATCGCGTCTCCCCTCCGTCCCGTGATTGGCCGGCGACCCGGCGGGCGAACCTTGGCATTCCGCGCCGCGACTGCCAAGCGCGATCTGGCCGGGCCCCGCGCCGGGCGCTAGGCTCCCCGGCGAGGCGGAGGAGGGCGCGGCCATGGAGCGCGACGCGAACAGACAGGCGCTGGCGCCGGACACGGTTCCGGCGCTGCCGCGGGGCGTGCGTCTCCACTGGTGCCGGGTGCGCGAGGCGTGGTTCCTGCTGGCACCCGAGCGGGCGATCCGGCTCGACGCCACGGGCCACGCGGTGCTCGCCCTCGTCGACGGCGAGCGCGATCTCGGGGCGATCGCGGAGGCGCTCGCCGCCCGGTTCGACGCGCCGCGGGAGCGGATCGAGGCCGACGCGGGCGCCTTCCTCGCGAGCCTCGAGGACCGCGGGCTGGCCCGTCTCCACCGCTGACACCGTTTTCGACCTCCGAAGGTTCCGCAGCGACAGGGTTTGTCGTGGCGCGCGCCCAGCCATGCAGGATCGGCAATTCTCCCGCGGCGCCGGGGCGGCCATATCCGCTGTGCCCGAACGACACACACCCTGTTGCATGACGGAGACATATCGATGATCGCGCGCCTGATCGCCGCCCTCACCCGCCACGACGACCTCGAAGGCCTCGAGGCCTTCCACCGCGCCGAACTCCGCGAGGCCGGCGTGACCGACGACGCGCTCCGCGCCTTCGTCGACGGCCGCTGAGCCCGACGCCTCGCCGACAGGGTGACCGCTGAAACGCCACTCCCCCGGGGAGCGGCCCGGTCGCTGTGTCAGGGGATCACACGGACATGAGCGCCTGCCCGCCGGAAATGCAACACCAGCACGAGATCCGTGACGGTGACCACGAGGTTCCAAGTATATAGCCAGATCAAGGGGCTGAGCTGTCCCGTGCCTTGCCAGGCAGCGACCTTCGAAATCACGCCAAAGACGTATCCCATACATATCAGTGCCACGAACATCGCACTCTTGCCGACTATGGCACGCTCGCGGAGCATCCGATAGATCGACCAATACCAGCTGACCGAGAAGCAGATCAGCATTAGGGCTTCGAACGCTTCGTAGGTGTTCATGCCTTCGGCCTCCTCCGGACCCCCCGCTGTCCGGAACCAAACCATAGGCGGCCGGCACGACGCTGTGACGACGGTTACGCTGCGGCAGCGTGCGTCTTCGCGTGCCGGCGAGGCGCGAACGGCGAGGGCCGCGCCATGGCGGCGCGGCCCTCCGTACGGCTCGATAGGTGGCGCCGACCGGCGCGGGGTCAGACCGAGTAATACATCGCGAACTCGATCGGGTGGGGCGTGTGCTCGAAGTTGTAGATCTCCTCCCACTTGAGCTCCATGTAGCCCTCGAGCTGGTCGCGGGTGAAGACGTTGCCGGCGAGCAGGAACTCGTGGTCGGCCTCGAGGCTCTGCAGCGCCTCGCGCAGCGAGCCGCAGACCGTGGGGATGCCGGCGAGCTCTTCGGGCGGCAGGTCGTAGAGGTCCTTGTCGGCCGCCTCGCCGGGGTGGATCTTGTTCTGGATGCCGTCGAGCCCGGCCATCAGCATGGCGGCGAAGGCGAGATAGGGGTTGGCGGCCGGGTCCGGGAAGCGGCACTCGACGCGCTTGGCCTTCGGGCTCTCGGTCCACGGGATGCGGATCGAGGCGGACCGGTTGCGGGCGGAATAGGCGAGCAGCACCGGCGCCTCGAAGCCCGGGATCAGCCGCTTGTAGCTGTTGGTCGTGGGGTTGGTGAAGGCGTTGAGCGCCTTGGCGTGCTTCAGGATGCCGCCGATGTAGTAGAGCGCCGTCTCGGACAGG
>CAZWDE010000415.1:0-2672 GCA_964632555.1 uncultured Limibaculum sp. | reverse complement strand
CGCCGCAGGTGATCGAGCAGATCACCCACCAGCTCGAGCGCATGGTGCCGGTGCACGTCGTCACCGACCTCACGATCGAGGGGCCGCATGTCGAGCGCGAGCTCGCGCTCGTCAAGGTCGCCGCGAAGGGCGAGCCGCGGGTCGAGGCGCTGCGGATGGCCGATCTCGTCGGCGCGCGGGTGGTCGACGTCACGCTCGAGAGCTTCGTCTTCGAGATCGCGGCGACCCAGGCCGACATCGACGACTTCGTCGAGCTGATGCGCCCGCTCGGCCTCGTCGAGATCGCGCGCACAGGGGTGGCCGCGATGCTCAGGGGCCCGGACGCGCATGGCTGAGCCGGGACGGCGCGCCGGCGCGCTGGTCCTCGCGGCCCTTCTGGCGGGCTGCGGGGGCGGCGGGTCGCAGGCGCCGTCGCCCGCCCCGGCCGAAACGGCCGCGCCCGCCGCCCCGTCCGACGCTCCCTCGCCGGCCCCGCCGGCGGCAGCGCTCCTGCCCGCGCCCGAGGCGCGGGGGGTGGCGCCGGCCGCCCTGCCGCCCGCCGAGGCCCCGCCGCCCGATCCCGCGCCCGGCGCGCCCGACATCTACATGGCGCTCCAGCCCTCCTCGGCCGGGACCGTCTCGGTGGTCTTCGCGATCGACCGCACGCGCGACAACACGCCCTCCGACGATCCCGCGATCCGGCTCACCCCCGAGAACGGACAGTGCAACCCGCAGGAGCTCCGCCGCTTCGAGTTCCCGGCGATCTTCGCCGCGCGCCCGATCTACTCCGCGGTCAACTCCGACATCGACGCGGCCGCGCTCCCCGGCTTCCTCTCGACCGCCGTGACGACCGAGATGATCCGGCTCGGCCTCGCGCGCGACCCCGACGCCACGCGCCCGCAGAACATGTGCAGCTTCCTGCTGTGGCGCGAGCTCGTCTACCAGGACCTGCGCGCCCAGTTCTCCGGACAGTAGCGGGCGCCGGCGGCCCGCCATCGGCCGCGGCGACGCTCAGCGCCCGCCCTTGCCGGCCCGGAGCGCCGCCTCGAAACCCTCCCGGTCCGCCTCGATCCGGGCGAGCACGTCCTTCCGCGCGACCGGCCGCCGGTCGTGCCTGCCGCTCCAGCGGACGATCTCGATCAGCACGGGCGCGAGGTCGCGGCCCCGGTCGGTGAGCTCGTAGATGACGCTGCGCCCGTTCTCGGGGTCCCTGCGGCGCAGGATCAGCCCCGCCGCCTCGAGGCTCCGGAGGCGGTCCGCGAGGATGTTGGTCGAGATCCCCTCGCCCGCCTCGAGGAACTCGCGGTAGCGGGATCGCCCCCCGATCAGCATGTCGCGGATCACGAGCAGGCTCCACCGGTCGCCGAACAGATCGAGCGCGAACGAGACCGGGCAGCCGGTGTCGCGGAGTTTCGGGTCCGTGCTCATGGGGGCGAGATAGCTTTTCCGCTTGCAAACCGCAAGTGGTTTCGCTAGCCCGAGACTGCTTGCATAACGCAAGCGATCGAACCCCGAGCTCCGACAGGACACGCCATGACCCTCACCCAAGACGCCGCCGAGGCCCGTGCCGCCTTCCTCCGCCGCCTCCGCTCGGCGGGGGCCAACGCCGCCGGCACGGCGGCGCTCCTCGCCACGCTCCTCGCCTCCGCCGTCTCCGCCGCCTCGCCGGAGCCGGCGGAGAGCGTGAAGCTCCTCGAGAGCCGCTTCGAGCCGCGCGCGGTCGAGACGGTCGAGATCGGCGCCTTCTTCTTCCTGCCGGGCCAGCGCGCCCCGGTGCACACCCACGCGGCCCCGGCCGTCGGCTTCGTCGCCCGCGGCGCGATCATCTATCAGGTCGAGGGCTCGGCGCCGCAGGTGCTGCGCGAGGGCGACGCCTTCTACGAGCCGGCGGGGCCGCGGATCCTGCGCTTCGACAACGCCTCGGCCACCGAGCGGGCGGTGTTCTACGACGTGAACCTTCAGCGGGCCGGCGAGCCCTTCATCGTTTTCGCCGAGCCGCCGAGCGAGGCGATCGACCGCCGCGGCCTGCCCACCGTCGATCTCGGCGGGCGCGAGGTCGCGCGGGTCGACGTCCATGCCGAGACGCTCGGTGCCGGTGCGGCCCTCGCCATCGCGGAGGCGATGCCGGTGCTCGGGATCGTCGCCGAGGGAACCGTGGGCCTCGAGACCGGCACCGGCGCGCCGCTCCGCCTCGTCGCCGGAGAGAGCTTCGCGCTCCGGTCGGGCCGCGGCCGGATCGGCAATCTCTCCGAGGAGATCGGCGCCCGCGTGATCACCTTCCGCCTGCGCTGACCCCGCCCGCCGAGGGGGCCGGGCGGCCGCCCCGGCGGCCCGGTTCCGGGGCCGCTGGACTTTCCCGGCCGCGCTCTCTAGAGAGCGGCCACCGAAACGGGCGAGGACGGGCGCGACCCGCCCGCCGGACCGTCGAGACAGGGGAGGGGAGACCATGCGCGTCTATTACGACCGGGACTGCGACATCAACCTGATCAAGGACCGCAAGGTCGCGATCGTCGGCTACGGCTCGCAGGGCCACGCGCATGCCCAGAACCTCAACGACAGCGGGCTCCGCGAGCTCGCCGTCGCGCTCCGCCCGGGCTCGGCCTCGGCGGCCAAGGCCGAGGCGGCGGGCCTTCGCGTCATGGCGATCGACGAGGCCGCGGCCTGGGCCGATCTCGTGATGATGTGCATGCCGG
>CAZWDE010000414.1:0-2680 GCA_964632555.1 uncultured Limibaculum sp. | reverse complement strand
GCTGATGATCGCGCACGGCGTCGGCGTGCGGCCCGTCGAGACCATCGTGCTCTCGGAGATCGACGAGAACTTCTTCGCCGAGGACTGAGACTGTGCTCTAGTGCCCGGGAGAGCCGACCGCCAGCGGAGCCGTGCCGTGCGTCCGATCCTCGTCCTCGCCGTCCTCGCCTGCCTGATCTGGCCGAGCCCGGGCCGCGCCGCGCCCCACGAGAGCGTCGAGGCCTGGCAGGGCGCGCTCGCCGCCGCCGGCGCCGCGGCCGACTACGCCGGAGCCGCCGAGGTCGTCCTCGCCGCGCCGCTCTTCAGCGACCGCACCCGCGCCGCCCTCGTCGACCGGCTCCGCCGCAGCTTCGCCGGCGCGCCCTTCGCGGTCGACGCGATCGCCGCGATCACCCCCGCCGAGCGCGGCCAGCGTCGCCTGCTCGCGCTCTGGTCGGAGGATCGCTACCTCTATCTCTTCGTCGTCCTGCACCGGCGGCCCGAGGGCTGGACCGTGATCCACTTCAACGCCAACGCCTCCTATGCCGAGATCGCCAACCGCATGTGACGGCGCGGCCACGCGGCTCGACCGGGCCCTCGTCGCGCGCGGCCTCGCCCCCTCGCGCGCGCGGGCGCAGTCGCTCGTGGCCGCGGGAGCGGTCACGGTCGACGGGCGCGTGGCGGCGAAGCCGTCGCAGGCGGTGGGCGCGGGCGCGGCGATCGCCCTGACCGACGACCCGTGCCCGTGGGTGTCGCGGGGCGCGCTCAAGCTTCTCCACGCGCTCGACGCCTTCGCCCTCGCGCCGCACGGGACCGCGCTCGATCTCGGCGCGTCCACCGGCGGCTTCACCGAGGTGCTGCTCGCGCGCGGCGCCGCGCATGTGCACGCGCTCGACGTCGGCCACGGCCAGCTCGCCCCCGCGCTCCGCGCGGATCCGCGCGTGACGCTCCACGAGGGCGTGAACGCGCGCGCCATCCCCGAGGGGCTGATCCCGCCGCCCGACTGGATCACGGCCGACCTCTCCTTCATCTCGCTCGCCCTCGCCCTGCCGCCGGCCCTGGCGCTGGCCCGGCCCGGCGCGCGGCTCGTCGCGCTCGTCAAGCCGCAGTTCGAGGTCGGCCGCGCGCATCTCGGCAAGGGCGGTGTCGTGCGCGACCCGGCCGCGCGCGCCGCCGCCGGCGCGCGCATCGCCGCCTGTCTCGAGGCGTCGGGCTGGGCGGTCCTCGGACTCGTCGAGAGCCCGATCGCGGGGGGCGACGGCAACCGCGAAGGCCTGATCGCCGCCGCGAAGCGCCCGTGATCGCGCGCGATCACGCCCAGCGGAGCTGCCGGTCGGCCTCGGCGAGCGCGATCCCGGCGGCGACCGCGATGTTGAGCGACCGCGCGCCCGGGCGGAGCGGGATGGCGAGCCGCACCGCGGCGGCCGCGACGGCCGCGGCCGTCAGCCCGCGGCTCTCGCTGCCCAGCAGGAGCACATCGCCCGGCGCGAAGGCGAACCGCCAGATCGCCCGCTCGGCCCGCGCCGAGAGCGCGACGAGCCGGCGCCCCGCCATCGCGGCCTCGAAGCGCGCCCAGCTGTCGTGCCGGTGGATCTCGGCGAGCGCCGCGTAGTCCATCGCGCTCCGGCGCCAGGCTTTCGGCGAGAACGGGAAGCCGCAGGGCTCGACGACGTGGACGGGCGCCCCGAGGCAGGCGCCGAGGCGGATCAGCGCCCCGAGATTGGGCGCGAGGTCGGGCTCGACCGCGGCGAGCGCCAGGCCGGCCGGCGTCCTCCCGGTCAACTCTGCGGCGCTCTGTCCCGTCGACCCCGTCATCGGCGCCCTATTATCCCCGGCAACGTTGGGGGACCAGTCCGTGCGCCCGCGCGGCCGCGAACGCCATCCACCCGGCGCCGCTAGAACCGAGGAGGCACGTCGATGACCTCGACCGACATGCAGGGCCCCGCGCAGCACGGGCCCGAAGACGACACCAAGCGCGACTTCCTGTTCGTCGCGACGGGGGCGGCGGGCGCCGTGACGGTCGGCGCCATCGTGTGGCCCCTGATCAACCAGATGAACCCGGCCGAGAACGTGCTGGCGCTCGCGACCATCGAGGTGCCGATCGGCGACATCGCCGAAGGCTCCGAGATCAAGGTGATGTGGCGCGGCAAGCCGGTGTTCATCCGCCACCGCACGCAGGAGGAGATCGAGACGGCGCGCGCCGTGGACATCTCCGAGCTGCCGGACCCGCAGCCCGACAGCGAGCGCGCGCTCGACGACGAGGGGCGCTGGCTCGTGCAGCTCGGTGTCTGCACGCATCTCGGCTGCGTGCCGCTCGGCGACGGCGCGGGCGATTTCAACGGCTGGTTCTGCCCCTGCCACGGCTCGCACTACGACAACGCCGGCCGCATTCGCCGCGGCCCGGCCCCCCGCAATCTCGACATTCCGCCGGCGCAGTTCGTCGACGCGGACACCATCAGGCTCGGCTGAAGGAGGTACCGATGGGTGGCATTCCCCAGGAACGTTACACGCCCCAGTCGGGGCCCGAGAAGTGGATCGAGCGTCGGCTTCCGATCGTCTCGTTCACGGTCGACTTCCTCCGGTTCCCGACCCCGAAGAATCTCAACTGGATGTGGATCTGGGGCGTCATGCTCACGGTCTTCCTCGTCATCCAGATCGTCACCGGCATCACGCTGGTGATGCACTACATCCCGTCGGTCGA
>CAZWDE010000413.1:0-2683 GCA_964632555.1 uncultured Limibaculum sp. | reverse complement strand
GTAAGCGCCACGCGATCGCCCTTTGCGCCGTTGCTTGACTATCCGGCGTAGGCCCACGGCATGAGGGCGTCGATGTCGGATCTCATGTGGCCGTCGAGGAGCCTGCGCAGGGTTGTGGCGATGTAGGCCTCGGGATTGACGCCGTTGAGCTTCGCGGTGCCGATGAGGGAGGCGCATCGGGCCCATGTCCGTGCGCCGTCGTCGTTGCCGGCGAAGAGCGCGTTCTTGCGCGTGAGAGGGACCGGGCGGATCGCGTTCTCGACCGGGTTGGTGTCCATCTCGATGCGGCCGTCCTCGAGGAACCGGGTGAGGCCGGTCCAGCGTTTCAAGGCGTACCTGATGTGCCGGGCGAGGTCCGAGCCCGAGGGCAGACGCTCGAGCTGGGCCTCGAGCCAGGGACGGAGCGCCTCGACGATCGGCGCCGAGAGCGCGCGGCGGACCTTCAGCCGCTCCTCCGGCGGTCGGCCGCGCACGGTCGTCTCGATCCGGTAGAGGGTGGCGATGCGCTCGAGCACAGCCTCGCAGATCGGCGAGGGCGTGGTGCGGCTGAACTCGACGAAGCGGCGACGCCAGTGCACCCAGCAACAGGCGATCTCCCACGGCCTTTGGGTGAAGGCCGGGTCGGCCAGGCTGTCGTAGCCCTGGTAGCCGTCGACCTGGAGAATGCGGCCGCGATGATCCCTGAGAAGGTCACGGGCGGTCTCGCCGCTCCGGCTCCGGGAATGGTGGAACACGACGATCGGCGGATCGGCGCCGCCGTGACCGCGGTCGTCCCGCACGACGGCCCAGAGGAAGTCCTTGCGGACCTTGCCGGTGCCCGGCGCGAGGACCGGCACCGTGGTCTCGTCGACGAAGAGGCGCTCGGTGCGCTCGAGATGCCAGACCAGCCGGTCGACCACGGGCTCGAGCAACCCGGCCGCGCGCCCGGCCCAGTTGGCGAGCATGCTCCGGTCGAGCTCGAGCCCCTCACGCCGGTAAGCCTCCGCCTGCCTGTAGAAGGGCATGTGATCGGCGAACTTCGCGACCATGGTCCGGGCGACGAGCGCCTCGGTCGCCAGCCCGCGGGGCACCAGGAACTCGGGCGCCGGCGCCTGCGCGCTCTGCCGGCCCGCGCAGGCGCGGCAGATGTATTTCGGGCGGACGGTGACGAGCACGCGGAGCCGGGCGGGCACAACGTCGAGCCGCTCGGTGCGGTCCTCGCCCACCCTCGTCATCTCGCCGCAGCCGCGGGGGCAGGCGGTGCTCCCGGGCTCGATCACCTCCTCGACGCGCGGCAGGTGCGCCGGCAGATGCCCCTTGTTCCGGTTGACAGCGGAGGGCGAGGGGCGCGACGCTTGCAGCGTCGCACGGGCCTTCTCCTCGGCGGCCTCGAGCATCCCTTCGGCAATCTCCAGATCCTCGAGCGGCAGGTTGCGCTGCTCCGGATCGCGCTTCTCCGAGCGCGCGCCATAGGCCGCGTGGCGCAGGCTCGCGAGCATCCGCTCGAGCCGGGCACGCGCCTCTTCCGAGGCGGCGAGCGCCGCTTCCGCCGCCAGCACGCGGGCCTGCAGCTCGGCGATGTCGGTGGGAAGCGGGGTCTCGGACGGCATGGGAAACTATAGCATTCCCAACGCGATAAGGGGCGCACGGCAGCGCCCCCGAGTCACTCTGCCGCGGTCAGACCGCGAGTTGCGGCCGCCGTCTCCGCTCGGCGCGCACCGCCTTCCAGTCGAGCCCCTCGAAGAGCGCGGAGAACTGCGCCGGGCTGAGCCGGATCGCCCCGTCCGCGGGCTTGGGCCAGACGAAGGCGCCGCCCTCGAGCCGCTTGTAGACCATCACGAGCCCGGTCTGGTCCCAGACCAGCAGCTTCAGCCGGTCGCCGCGCCGGGAGCGGAACACGAAGACCGCGCCGCAGTGGGGGTCGTGGCCGAGCACCTGCTGCACCACGCCGGAGAGGCCGTCGTGGCCCTTCCTGAAGTCCACAGGCCGGGTCGCCAGCCAGACCCGGACCTTGCCGCCGGGCAGGATCACGCCGCCCCGCGAATGGCACGGAGCACGCGCGCGAGATGCGCCTCGTCGAACTCCGGCGGCACGACGATCCGGACACCGCCAACCTCGACCGCGATCGAGCTGCCGGACGGTCCCCCGGGCGGCGGAGAGCGGGGTCCGTCATTCCCGTCGGCCATGATGACCGGGATCAGCCCGAGCGGATCGTCGCCGCTCTCCACCATCGGCAGAAGCCCGTCGCGCGCCTGGCGCCGCCAGGAATGCAGCTGCGGCGCGCTCACGTCGTGGCGCCGCGCGACATCCGCGACCGAAACCCCGTCGCGAAACGTCTCGGCCACGATCCGGGCCTTCACCGCATCCGGCCAGCGACGCCGTCCGGTCGGCCCCGTCACGACCTCGATACGCCCGGCATATCCTTCTTCGCGACAGTGAGAACTTACGTAACTTCGTACGTCGCCATCCATCCGACACCTCCTCGACAAAGGCGTCAGATCCCAAGCCCGAGCTCACGAAACAAGAAGGGCGCTCAGCCGCCGCTTACGAGCCGGCTGCGCGAGCGGGCGAAGGACGTGACCGTCGATGCGACGACGCGGGGCGGCGCCGGCCGGCCGGCCTCCGACGCGTGAGGGGGATAATGGCGTAATGAACCGCGCCGGGTTTCCCGGAGGCCCCAACTCCTGAGAGGATGGGGTCATGA
>CAZWDE010000412.1:0-2696 GCA_964632555.1 uncultured Limibaculum sp. | reverse complement strand
GAGAAGTGCTTCGGCATCTCGCTCGCCGGGCAGAACGACTGCGCCGCCGGCCCCGGCACCACCTGCGCCGGCACCTCGACGGTCGACTACCAGGGCAACGCCTGGACCCTCGTGCCGAAGGGCGACTGCGTGAAGTACGGCCATGCCGAGGAGTTCGGCGAGGAGTTCGCGCTGCCGGGCGACCGCGAGGGCTCGCTCTCCGAGCTCGACCGCGACCTCCCCGAGGCGTGAGACCCGACGCTCGGCGCGCGGCCGTCGCGATGGCGCGACCGATCGGCATCCCGGCCCGCGCCGGCGTCGGGCTGAAGGCCGAGCACTACCGCGCGATCCTCGCCGAGGACGGGGGCGCGCGGCCCGATATCGGCTGGTTCGAGATCCACGCCGAGAACTACATGGGCGCGGGCGGCCCGCCGCACCACTATCTCGGCCGCATCCGCGAGCACTACCCGATCTCGCTCCACGGGGTCGGGCTTTCGATCGGGGCCGAGGGGCCGCTCGACCGCGCGCATCTCGCGCGGCTCCGGGCGGTCGCCGACCGCTACGAGCCCGGCCTCTTCTCCGAGCATCTCGCCTGGTCGACGCATGCCGGCACCTATCTCGCCGATCTCCTCCCCCTGCCCTACACGCGCGCCACGCTCGCCCGGGTCTGCGATCACATCGACGAGGTGCAGGCGGCGATGGGCCGGCGGATGCTGCTCGAGAACCCCTCCCGCTATCTCGAGTTCGCGACCGCCACGATGGACGAGCTCGAGTTTCTGCGCGAGATCGTGCGCCGCACCGGCTGCGGTCTGCTGCTCGACGTCAACAACGTCGTGGTCTCGGCGGCCAACACCGGCACCTCGCCCGAGGGCTATGTCGACGCCTTCCCGCTCGAGCATGTCGGCGAGATCCATCTGGCGGGCCACGCGACCGACCGCGACGCCGACGGCACGGCGATCCTCATCGACGCCCACGACCGCCCGGTCGCCGACCCGGTCTGGGCGCTCTATGCCCGCGTGATCGCGCGCACGGGCCCCCTGCCCACTCTCGTCGAATGGGACGCCGACCTCCCCCCCTGGGAGACGCTCGCCGCCGAGGCCGCGCGCGCGGAGCGCGCCATGGCCGCCGCGGCCGCCGCGGCCCCGATCGACGCGAAGAGGCGCGCGAGCGCCGACGAGCGGCCCGGGGCGCCGGCCCGCCGGCATGGCTGAGCCCGACCCGGACGCGCAGGCGGCCTTCGTCGCCGCGCTCGCCGACCCCGCCGCGCCGCCGCCCGCGGCGATCGGCGAGCGCCAGCGCCGCCGGTTCGACATCCACCGCAACAACGTGGCCCATGCCATGGTGGAGGCGCTGCGCGCGACCTTCCCGGCCGTCGAGCGGCTCGTGGGCGCGGAGTTCTTCGCCGCCCTCGCGCGCGCCCATCTCGCGGCCGAGCCGCCCGCCTCGCCGCTCCTCTTCCGCTACGGCGGCGGCTTCCCCGCCTTCCTCGAGGCGTTCCCGCCGGCCGCCCGGGTCCCCTATCTCGGGGATGTCGCCCGGCTCGAATGGGCGCGGCTCGGGGCCTACCACGCGGCCGACGCCGCCCCGCTCGGGCTCGACGCCCTCGCCGCCCTGCCCGAGTCGGCGCTCGCCGACGCGCGGCTCGAGCTGCACCCGTCGCTGACGCTGCTCGCCTCGCGCTGGCCGGTCGTCGCGCTCTGGGCCGCGAGCACCGGCAACGGGCCGGCCGAGGCGGTCGATCTCGCGCGGCCCGAGGCCGTGGCGGTGCTGCGCCCGCGGCTCGAGGTCGAGACCCGCCCGATGTCGCCGGCCGCACACGCCTTCCTCGCCGCCCTCGCGCAGGGGCGCCCCCTCGGCGCGGCGGCGACTGAGGCCGCGGCGCAGCATGACGGCTTCGATCTCGCGGAACATCTGAGCGGAGTGTTTTCGATCGGCGCGGTTGCCGCTATCAGACCCCCGAGCCCGAAAAACACAGAGGGGGACGACGCATGATCACGCTCCATAACGCCGTGTTCGGCTGGCTGCAGCGCATCACCGAAAACTGGCTGCTCGGCCTTGTCGCGCGCGCTGTCTTCGCCGGCACGCTGTTGATCTATTTCTACAACTCGTTTCTCACCAAGGTCGACAGCCGCAACGGCGACTATTTCACGGTGACCGACGGCGCCTTCATCCAGATCTATGGTGACCGGGTGTTCGAGGCCGTGGGCTACGACTTCAGCTCGCTCGAATTCTGGCCGTGGGGCGCGCTCGTCTATCTCGCGACCTATGCCGAGATCGTGCTGCCGGTGTTGATCGTGCTCGGTTTCCTGACGCGGATCGCGTCGTGGGGGATGCTGATCTTCATCGGCGTGATGACCTACAAGGACATCACGGGCGAGGTCGTGCCGCCGAGCGTGATCGTGCCGGGCTATGAGGCGCCGGCGCCGGCGGCGCCCGAGCCGGCCGCGGCCGAGGCCGGGGGCGGCGAGACCGGCGGGACCGCGGAGACGGACGGGGGCGACGCAGCGGCCGAGGCCCCGGCCCCCGCCCCGGAGCCCGCGCCCGCGGGGGTCGACGCCGAGACCATCGGCGCGTGGTTCGACGGCAAGCCCGACAGTCCGATCGCCGACCAGCGCGCCTTCTGGGCCTTCCTCCTGCTCTATCTCGGGCTCCGCGGCGCCGGCGCGATCTCGCTCGACCGTCTGCTCGGCGGCCGGCCCGACGACGACGAGGACGAC
>CAZWDE010000411.1:0-2700 GCA_964632555.1 uncultured Limibaculum sp. | reverse complement strand
GTGTTCATCACCACGATGCCGCGGGCGGAGGAGGCCGGGATGTCGATCGTGTCGACGCCGATCCCTGCGCGGCCGATCACGCGCAGCCGCTCGGCGCGGGCGACGATCTCGGCCGTCACCTTGGTGGCCGAGCGCACGGCGAGCCCGTCATAGGCGCCGACGCGCTCGGCCAGCGCCGCGGGGTCGCGGCCGAGATCGGGCTCGAAATCGGTCTCGATGCCGCGATCGCGGAAGATCGCGACGGCGGCGTCGGAAAGCTTGTCGGAAATCAGAACCTTGGTCATGGACGTGCTCCTGATGGGATGCGCGCAGCCCGCTCCCTCCCGCGGGCGGGTGGGTGGAGGGAGGGGGCGGGCTGCGCCGAAAAAGGGGCTCAGGCGTGGGCCAGTTCGGCGCGGGCGCCCGCGAAGGCCCAGTCGAGCCACGGGCCGAGCGCGGCCACGTCGGCGGTCTCGACCGTCGCCCCGCACCAGACCCGGAGCCCCGGCGGGGCGTCGCGGTAGCCGGCGATGTCGAACGCCACGCCCTCGGCCTCGAGCGCCGCGGCGATCCGCTTGGCCACCGCGCGCTGGCCGGCCTCGTCCATCGCCGCGACCGCCGGGTCGACGATCCTCAGGCAGACGGAGGTGTTGGAGCGGTGCGCGGGCTCGGCGACGAGGTTCTCGACCCAGGGCGTCGCGTCCACCCAGCCCTGCAGCGCCGCGAAATTGGCGTCGGCCCGCGCCATCAAAGCGGGCAGCCCGCCGATCCCCTCGGCCCAGTCGAGCGCGTCGACATAGTCGGCCACCGCGAGCATCGATGGCGTGTTGATCGTCTCGCCGCGGAAGACGCCCTCGTTGAGGCGCCCCCCCTTGGTGAGCCGGAAGATCTTGGGCAGCGGGCGATCCGGCACGAAGCTCTCGAGACGCTCGACCGCGCGGGGCCCCAGCACCAGCATCCCGTGCGCCGCCTCGCCGCCCATCACCTTCTGCCAGGAGAAGGTGGCGACATCGATCTTCGGCCAGTCGATCGCCTGCGCGAACACCGCCGAGGTCGCGTCGCACAGCGTGAGGCCCTCGCGGTCGGCCGGTATCCACGCCGCGTCCGGCACCCGCGCGCCCGAGGTCGTGCCGTTCCAGGTGAAGCCGATGTCGGCCTCGCGCCGCACGGCGCCGAGATCAGGCAGGCGCCCGTACTCCGCCTCGATCACCCGGCAGTCGGGCAGCCTGAGCTGCTTCACCGCGTCCGTGACCCACCCCGCGCCGAAGCTTTCCCAGGCCAGCATGTCGACCGGCCGCGCGCCCAGCAGGGTCCACATCGCCATCTCGTAGGCGCCGGTGTCCGAGGCCGGCACGATGGCGAGCCGGTGCTCCGCGGGCAGGCCGAGCAGCGCGCGCGTGCGCTCGATCGCGTCCGCGAGCTGCGCCTTCGGGCCCGCCGCGCGGTGCGAGCGGCCGAGCCAGGCGCGCCGCGCCACCGCCTCGGCCGACCAGCCGGGGCGCTTCGCGCAGGGACCTGAGGAGAAATCGGGGCGCGCAGGGCGCACCTGCGGCTTGGGGGGGAACGTCATCGACGCGCTCCATCGTCGGGGCGAGGATCCTGAGCCCGCCGCCGCTCGCCCTCCTCGACGACGCGCCCACGCTTGCGATAGGGGCACGGGGCCGGACGGTCAAGCCGGCGCGGGGGGACGGCACATGCGCGCGACACCGGCGGACTGGGCGATGCTCGTGGCCCTCGGGCTCATCTGGGGCGCCGCCTTCATGGCGACGAAGATCGCGACGGCCGACTTCACGCCGCTGACCCTCGCGGGCTTCCGCCTCGCGGTCGCCGCCGGGGTGCTGGCCCTCGTCCTCGCGCTGCGCGGGGAACGGCTGCCCGGCCTCGGCGACGCCGAGGCGCGGCGGTTCTGGGCGGCGGCGCTCGCCGTCGCGGTGCTGTCGAACGCCATGCCCTTCACGAGCCTCGCCTGGGCGCAGCGGCACGTGCCCTCGAGCCTCGCCGGCGTGCTGATGGCGACGGTGCCGCTCTTCCTGCTGCCGATCGCGCATCTCTTCGTGCCCGGCGAGCGGATGACGCTTCGGCGTGCGGCCGGCTTCCTGCTCGGCTTCGCGGGCGTCTGCGTGCTGATCGGGCCGGCGGCGCTCGAGGGGCTCGAGGCGGGCGCGGGGGCCGAGGCCCGGCTCCGCCCGCTCGCGATCGGCGGCTGCCTGCTGGCGGCCTTCGGCTACGCCGCGGGCTCGGTGGTCTCGAAGCGGGCGCCCCAGCTCGGGCTTCTGCGGTTCGCGACCGCCGCGCTGATCCTCGCGGCGCTGCTGACGCTGCCGCTCGCGCTCGTCGTCGAGGACATCGCCCTGCCCTCGGCCGAGAGCGTGGCCGCGCTGGCCTATCTGGGCGTGGTGCCGACGGCGCTCGCGACCGTCTTCCTGCTCTCGGTGATCCGCTCGGCGGGGCCGAGCTTCCTCGCCAACGTCAACTACCACGTGCCGGTCTGGGCGGTGGTGCTCGGCGCGGCGGTGCTCGGCGAGACGCCGTCGCCCCGTCTCGGCGTCGCGCTCGTCCTCATCCTCTCCGGCCTCGCGGTGGCGCAGAACCTCGTCGGGCTGAGGCGCGGCGCGGTGCCGCGCGGCTGAGGCGCTCAGCCGCGGCCGATCCGGCCGGCCGCCGGGCGCCGCCACACCGCGACCGGGGCGCCCGGGGCGCCGCGCGCCGCGCGGGCCGCCG
>CAZWDE010000410.1:0-2701 GCA_964632555.1 uncultured Limibaculum sp. | reverse complement strand
CGGCCTGCCGCGCCTCGGCGAGCGCGGCCGTCTCGGTCCGCGCCGCTGCCAGCTCGCCCGCCACCGCGTCGCGCGCGTTGCGCAGCGCCGCCCGCGCCTCGGCGACGCCCCGCCGCGTCTCGGCGAGCCCGCCGCGGGTCTCCTCCAGCGCCTTGTCGAGCGCGGCGATCTGGGCGCCGATGCCGGCCTCGGCGTCGGTCAGCCGGCGCAGCCGGCGGCTGAGCACGTGGCAGTAAAGCGCCGCGGTGAGCGCCGTGGCGATCAGCAGGCCGTCTGCGACGAGATCCATCGGCGCCTCCCTCAGTCGAGCACGAATTCCTGGATCAGCAGATCCCGCACGGCGCCGGGGGGCGCCACCAGCTGGACGCGCCGAAGCATCTGCGCCCGCAGCCGCGCCATCGATCGCGGCTGCTCGAGCATCGCGGGGTCGACCGCCCGCAGGAAGGTGTTGAGCACGTCGGCCACGCGGGGGACGACGGCGGTCACCGCCGCCTGCCGTTCGGGGTCGACATCGAGCTGCAGCGTGATCTTGAGGTGGCGGGCCGAGGCCTCCGGCGCCAGCGAGATCACCATGGTGTCGAGCGGCACGAAGGCCGTCGGCCGCGGCTCGGGCCGCGCGGCGTCGATCGGCTCGGCCGCCGGCTCCTCGCCCGCCTCCGGCATAGGGCCGCCGAGCGGCAGCGGCACCCGCCCGGTATAGACCGCGACGAACGCCGCCACGCCGAGCAGCAGCCCGCCGGCCAGCCCCCACAGAACGATCCTCGGGCCCCTTTTGGCCGCCTTGGGGGCGCGATCCGCCGGCCCCGCCGCTTCTGCCATCCGCCGCCTCCGCCGCGCACGCCTCGTCTCACGGGCCCCGGATAGCGCGAATCCCCTAAACCGAATGTTAAGCGGCGCCGGCCCATGGTCCGCCGCGACGACGCAAGAATGCGGGGCGGGGATGCGGGCCTCCGCGGCCCCCGGGGAGCGACGACGGAAATGGAACAGCTGCTCGAGACCTGGCGGTCGCTGGACCTGCGCCGACGCGCCCTCCTCGTCGGCGCGGGCGCCCTCAGCCTGCTCGCCCTCGTCGCGCTCGCCCAGCTCGCGGCGCGCCCGGCCATGGCGCTGCTCTATTCCGGCCTCGACCCCGCGACGGCCGGCGAGGTGGTCGGCCGTCTCGAGCAGATGGGCGTGGCCTCGGAGGTGCGCGGCGACGCGATCTACGTGGCCGAGGGGGAGCGCGACCGCGTGCGCCTCTCGCTGGCGCGCGAGGGGCTGCCGCGCCAGGGCCAGGCGGGCTACGAGCTGCTCGACGGCATTTCGGGCTTTTCCGCCACGTCCGACATGTTCAACGCGGCGTTCTGGCGCGCCAAGGAGGGCGAGCTTGCGCGCACGGTGCTCGCCGCGCCCGGCGTCCGGGCCGCGCGCGTGCACATCGCGGTGCCGAGCCGCCGGCCCTTCGCGCGGGAGAGCGCGCCGCCGACCGCCTCGGTCACCGTCTCGATGGCCGGCGGCGCGCTGACCGAGGCGCAGGCGCGCGCGTTCCGCTATCTCGTGGCGCTGGCCGTGCCGAATCTCGCGCCCGAGCAGGTCGCGGTGATCGACAGCCGCGCCGGCATCGTCCTTGCGCCCGGCGAGGGCGACGGCGCGCGCGACGCCGGCGCGCAGGCGGCCGAGCGCGAGCAGCGGCTGAAGAGCGAGATCGAACAGCTGATCGCGGCGCGCGTCGGGCGCGACCGGGCGCGGGTGAGCGTGACGGTCGAGACCGACCGGGAGGCCGAGACGGTGATCGAGACCGTGATCGACCCCGAGAGCCGCGTGACCGTCAGCCTCGACAACGAGGAGATCACCGACCAGAGCTCCGGCGGCGCGGGCAACGTGACGGTCGCGAGCAACCTGCCGGCCGGGGACGCGGCGGCCGATCCCGAGCGCCAGGCCGCGCGCAGCGAGACCCGCGAGCGCGTGAACTACGACTATTCGGAGCTCCGGCGCGAGCGCGTGCGCCAGGCCGGCGCGATCCGCCGCGTCAGCGTCGCCGTCCTCGTCGACGGCATCGTCGAGGCGGGGCCCGACGGCGAGCCGGTCTGGTCGCCGCGCCCGCAGGAGGAACTCGACGCGCTGGCCGATCTGGTGCGCGCCGCCATCGGCTACGACGCCGAGCGGGGCGACATCGTCACCGTCGACAGCCTGGCCTTCCGGCCCGACGCGACCCCCGGGGAGCTCGCCGAGGCCGGGCCGGTGACGCGGTTCCTCGAGCGCAACGCGCTCACGCTCGTCCAGCTCGGGGTGCTCGCGGCGGTCGCCACCATCCTCGCGCTCACCGTGGTGCGCCCGCTGCTGGCCCGGCGCCCCGAGGAGGCGCCGCCGCTCCTCACGATCGACGAAAGCGGCGCCCCGGTCGCGATCGGCGGTCCGGCGGCGGCGGCGCCCGAACACGCCGCCGAGGCGCCGGACATCCCCGAGACCGAGGCGCTGCGGATCGCCGTCGCCGAGAACCAGGAGCAGACCCTCGCGATGCTGCGCGACTGGCTGAACGCGCCGGAGGACGAGCCCGCATGACCCACCAGAGAGTCCGTCTCGAGCGGTTCGACGCGTCGGACGAGGCCGCCGCGGAGCGCGCGCCTGCGCCGCCCGCGCCCGCCGCCACGGCCGAGCCGGCGCCCGCGGAGCCCGCGCCGGCGGACATGCCGGCGGAAGCCGACCCGGCCGATGACGCGCC
>CAZWDE010000409.1:0-2713 GCA_964632555.1 uncultured Limibaculum sp. | reverse complement strand
ACCGTGATCCAGGTCTGCGAGCAGAACGGCATCGAGATCCCGCGCTTCTGCTACCATGAGCGGCTGTCGATCGCGGGCAACTGCCGGATGTGCCTCGTCGAGCCCGTGGGCGCGCCGAAGCCCGCCGCCTCCTGCCACCTGATGGTGCGCGATCTCCGCGGCGGGCGCGACGGCAGCCCGCCCGAGGTGCGGACCAACTCGCCGATGGTGAAGAAGGCGCGCGAGGGGGTGATGGAGTTCCTGCTCATCAACCACCCGCTCGACTGCCCGATCTGCGACCAGGGCGGGGAGTGCGACCTGCAGGACCAGGCGATGGCCTACGGCGTCGACTTCTCGCGCTACCGCGAGCCGAAGCGCGCGGTGGAGGACCCCGAGCTCGGGCCGCTCGTCGAGACCCACATGACGCGGTGCATCTCCTGCACCCGCTGCGTGCGCTTCATCACCGAGGTGGCCGGCGTCTCCGAGCTCGGCCAGATCGGGCGCGGCGAGGACGCGGAGATCGTCTCCTATCTGGGCGAGATCCTGAAGTCCGAGATGCAGGGCAACATCGTCGATCTCTGCCCGGTCGGCGCGCTCACGAACAAGCCTTACGCCTTCTCGGCCCGGCCCTGGGAGCTGACCAAGACGCAGTCGATCGACGTGATGGACGCGCTCGGCTCCAACATCCGGATCGACACGCGCGGGCGCGCGGTGATGCGTGTGCTGCCGCGCAACCACGACGGCGTCAACGAGGAGTGGATCGCCGACAAGACGCGCCACGTGGCCGACGGCCTCGCGCGGCAGCGGCTCGACCGGCCCTATGCGCGGGTCGACGGGCGGCTCCGCCCGGTCTCGTGGCCCGAGGCGATCGAGATGGCGGCGGGCCGCATCCGCGACGCCGGCGACCGGGTGGCCGGCCTCGCGGGCGATCTCGCGCCCGTCGAGGCGGTCTGGGCGCTCAAGGGGCTGCTCGCGAGCCGCGGCTCGGCGCGCCACGAGTGCCGGCAGGACGGCGCGCAGCTGCCGGCGGGGCTCGACAACCGGTCGGCCTATGTCGGCACGGCGCGGATCGAGGATCTCGACGCCGCGCCGATGATCCTGCTCGTCGGGACCAATCCGCGGGCCGAGGCGCCGGTGCTCAACAGCCGCATCCGCAAGGCGTGGCTCGCCGGCGGCGAGGTGGCGCTGATCGGCGAGCCGGTCGATCTCACCTACCCCTACGCGCATCTCGGCACCGGGCCCGAGGCGCTCGCGAAGGTCGACGACCTGCCGGACGTGCCGGGCAAGGTGATCGTGATCGGGCAGGGCGCGCTCGCGCGGGAGGACGGCGCGGCGGCGCTCGGCGCCGTGACGGCGCTCGCCGAGCGGTCGGGCTCGAAGCTCCTCGTGCTGCACACCGCGGCGGGCCGGGTCGGCGCGCTCGATCTCGGCTTCGTCCATGCGGGCGGCTGGCAGGGCGCGCTCGACGGCGCGGAGGTGGTCCACGCCCTCGGCTGGGACGAGGCGGAGATCCCCCCCGGGCCGTTCGTCATCTATCAGGGCCATCACGGCGACCGTGGCGCACATCGCGCGGACCTGATCCTGCCGGGCGCCGCCTATCCCGAGCAGCCGGGGCTCTTCGTCAACACCGAGGGGCGGGTGCAGATGGCGCTCCGCGCCGGCTTCCCGCCGGGCGAGGCCAAGGAGGACTGGGCGATCCTGCGCGCGCTCTCGGGCGCGCTCGGCGAGCCGCTGCCCTTCGACAGCCTCGACCGGCTCCGGCAGGGCCTCTTCGACGCGCATCCGCACTTTGCACAGCTCGACCGCATCGCCGAGGCCCCGCCCGCGCCCGTGCCGTCGGGCCGCCTCGGCACCGCGCCGTTCCGCTCGACGATCGCGGATCATTACCTTACCAACCCGATCGCGCGGGCGAGCCGGACGATGGCCGAGCTCTCCCGACTGGCCGCCCAGCGGCAGATGGCGATGGCCGCGGAGTGAGGAGACGCGCGTGAGCTTCTTCGAGACCGAACTCGGTCAGTTTCTCGTCATCCTCGCGCAGTGCATGACGGTGACGAGCGCCGTGCTGGTGAGCCTCGCCTTCCTCCTCCTGATGGACCGCAAGGTCTGGGCGGCGGTGCAGCTGCGGCGCGGCCCCAACGTGGTCGGGCCCTTCGGCCTCCTGCAGAGCTTCGCCGATTTCGGCAAGTTCGTGCTGAAGGAGATCGTGATCCCCGCGGGCGCCGACCGGATCGTGTTTCTCGCGGCGCCGCTCATCACCTTCGTGCTCGCGGTCGTCGCCTGGGCCGTGATCCCCTTCGCCGACGGCTGGGTGATCTCCGATCTCAATGTCGGGGTGCTCTACATCTTCGCGATCAGCTCGCTCGGGGTCTACGGCGTGATCATGGGCGGCTGGGCGTCCAACTCGAAATACCCCTTCCTCGGCGGGCTCCGCTCGGCGGCGCAGATGGTGTCCTACGAGGTGTCGATCGGGCTCATCATCATCGGCGTGCTGATCTCGACGGGCTCGCTCAACCTCTCCGAGATCGTGCGCGCGCAGGACGGCGCCTACGGGCTGTTCTCGTGGTACTGGCTGCCGCACCTGCCGATGTTCGTGATCTTCTTCGTCTCGGCGCTCGCCGAGACCAACCGTCCGCCCTTCGACCTGCCCGAGGCCGAGTCGGAGCTCGTCGCCGGCTATCAGGTCGAATACAGTTCGACGCCCTACCTGCTCTTCATGATCGGCGAGTACATGAAC
>CAZWDE010000408.1:0-2721 GCA_964632555.1 uncultured Limibaculum sp. | reverse complement strand
ACCTTGCCCGCATAGGGCGGGGTCGCGGGCTCGTCGACCGCCGTGACATAGACCGTGCCGTCCTCGGCGATCGCGAGATTGGGTGCCGCGGGGGAGGGCACCTCGATCGTGTCGGCCAGCTCGCCCTCGGGCGAGACCGCGAGCACCCGGCCCGCGCTGAAGAGCCCGACCCAGAGCGCGCCGTCCGGCCCGAGCTTCAGCCCGTCCGGATAGGCGCCCGGCGGCTCGCCGAGATCGGTGAGCCGCACGAAGAGCCTCCGGTCGGAGAGCGCGCCGTCCGCGCCGATCGCGAAGGAGATCACCCGGGCGGCCTCGGACTCGGCGACGTAGAGGCGCCCGCCGTCCGCCGAGCGCGCGATCCCGTTGGCATAGTGCAGGTCGTCCGCGAGCGGGGTCACGGCGCCGTCCGCCGACAGGTGCAGCACGCGCCCGACGATCGGCGCGCTCTCCCACGGCCCCGAGGTGGTGAAGAAGACGCCCCCGCGCCCGTCGGGCGTCGCGTCGTTGGGGCCCACGAGCGCGGCGCCCTCGGCATCCTCGCCGTGGCGCGCGACGGTCTCGCCCGCCGCCGAGATCACCACCATCTCGCCCGAGTCGTAGCAGGTGACGGCGAAGCCGCCCTCCATCGGCACCACGGCCGAGGGCCCGCAGCCCGCCTCCTCCCAGACGACCGAGAGCACGCCGTCGTCCCACCGGCTCACCCGGTGCGCGCCGTATTCGGCGAAGAGGAGCGCGCCGCCGGCAACGGTCGGTCCCTCGGGGAAGGCGACCCCGTCGGCGATCACGCGCGGCTGTGCGGCGGCGGCGGACATGGTGGCGACCGCGGCGAGGGCGGCGGCGCGGAGAACGGCGGTCGGGCGCATGGGCTCTCTCCCTTTTCCGCAAGGGAACCACAGCGCCCGGCCCTTGGCCAGCCCCGCGTCCCGCCCGGACGCCCGAGCGAGCCCCCCGGCCCGCGGGGCCGCGGCAGGCCCGCGGGCGCGCGGGGGACGACGAGGCGCGGGCGCCGCGAGACGAGCCCGGACGAGACCGCCGCGGCGACGCGGCCGTCCTGTTCGACGGAGACCCATGCCGTGCCGCCCCGCCGGGGCTTCCGCCCGGCCGCGCGCCGTGGTCTCTAGGGGCAGCAAGAGCGCGAGGGACCCATGATCGATCTCTACACCTGGACGACGCCGAACGGCCGCAAGGTCTCGATCCTGCTCGAGGAGCTCGGGCTCCCCTACGAGGCGCACGCCGTCGACATCGGCAAGGACGAGCAGTTCGCGCCGGAGTTCCTGAAGATCTCGCCCAACAACAAGATCCCCGCGATCGTCGAGCGCGCGACCGGCCGCAGCCTGATGGAGTCGGGCGCGATCCTGCTGCATCTCGCCGAGCGCGAGGGCAAGCTCCTCGGCGAGGACCGGCTCGAGACCCTCGAATGGCTGATGTGGCAGATGGGGGGCATCGGCCCCTTCCTCGGCCAGGCGCACCATTTCCTGAAATACAACAAGGGCAAGGCGCCCTATGCCGAGGAGCGGTTCCACAAGGAGGCGCAGCGGCTCTACGGCGTGCTCGACCGCCGGCTCGAGGGGCGGGACTACATCGCCGGGGCGTACTCCATCGCCGACATCGCGATCTGGCCCTGGATCAGCCGGTTCGAGTGGCAGGAGATCGACCTCGCCGCCTACCCCAACGTGCGGGAGTGGTATGCGCGGATTGCGGACCGCCCGGCGGTGCAGACGGGGTACCATGTGCCGAAATACGTGAACGACATCCCGATGCCCTGAGCCCCGGAGGCCCCCGATGCGCCGCGCCCTCGCCGTCCTCGCCGTCCTCGCCGCCAGCGCCGCCGGCGCCGAGATCCGCCTTTCCGAGAGCGCCGATCCGGGCGCGCGGGTGATGGTGGTGCTCGATCCGCCGGCGGGCGCCGGGGCGCAGCTCGTCGTCGTGCCCGTCTCGGGGCTCGCCGGGGCGGAGGAGATCGGCGCGCCGGTCGCGACGGTGCCGGTCGCCGAGGGGATGGGCATCGTCGAGCTCACCGCGCCGCTCGACCCCGGCAGCTACCGCGTGCGCCTCGAGGAGGGCGGGCGGGTGCGCGACCGGGCGGGCCTCGAGGTGGTCGCCGCGCCGGCGGTGTTCCGCATCCGCGTGATCGAGCGGGCGCGGCCGGGCGAGCCGGTCACCGTGTCGTGGGAGTTCGCCGGGCAGGCCGGCGACCGGCTGGTGGTCCAGACCGAGGACGGCCGGGCGGTCTCCGAGCGCCCGATCGGCGCGGAGGCGGCGGCGGCGCGCGCGGCGGTGATCACGGCGCCCGAGGCGACCGGGCGCTACCGCATCCGCTATGTCGACACGCGCGGGCGCACGCTGGTCTCGATCGGCTTCGCGGTCGACGCGCGCGACGGGCTGATCGGGGTGCCCGCCACCGTGGCGGCGGGCCGGCCCTTCGAGGTCGACCGCTACGGGCCGGGGGGCGCGGCCTACGAGATCGTCCTGCTCGGCCAGGAGGGGGCGGCGCTCGCCCGGGTCTCGCTCGAGGGGGCGGGCGGCTTCCGCGGCGCCCACCGGCTGACGGCGCCGGCCGCGCCCGGGCGCTACCGCGTCGTCTACCGCAACGCGGCGACGGGCGAGGTGGTCTCGGAGTCGCCCCTCGTCGTCACCCGCTGAGCGCGGCTATTTCACCGTCTCGATATCCTTGCCGAACTCGGCCCTGAGCCGCGCGAGCGCCTCCCGGTCCGCCTCCGT
>CAZWDE010000407.1:0-2734 GCA_964632555.1 uncultured Limibaculum sp. | reverse complement strand
CGAGGAGCCGGCGGAGGACGCGGTGGCGGACATCGCGCTCAGCCCGGAGCGCTACGCGCAGATGTCGGCCGCCGAGGAGCTCGTGCTCACGATCACCGAACGCGGCCTCGGCAAGCTCTCCTCGAGCCACGACTTCCCCGTGCGCGGGCGCGGCGGGCAGGGCGTCCAGGCGATCGACAAGGGGCTGCGCGGCGGACCCGTGGTCGCGTCGTTCCCGGTCGACGAGCACGACCAGATCATGCTCGTCACCGACGCCGGCCAGTCGATCCGCTGCCCGGTCTCGGGGATCTCGTTCCGCTCGCGCGCCGCCGGCGGCGTCAAGGTCTTCGCCACGGCCGAGGGCGAGCGCGTCGTCTCGGTGGCCTGGATCGCCGAGACCAACGGCGAGGCGGAGGGCGGGTGAGCCCGCCCCGGCCGCCCGCGCCGCGCATCGCCCCGATCACGCCGGACGACCGTCGGTTGCCTCCGGCTCGGCGGGCGGGCATCCTGCCCCCGCCCCGGCTCGAGAGATGGAGCGCGCGATGGCCGCCAAGCCCGAGACGATCGAGAAGGAGGTCGCCACGGCGATCCGGAAGGTGCCGATGCCGATCCCCTATCCGAACGCGCCCGTCGGCACGCTGAAGAAATCCGCGAGGGACTGCACCCGGATCCTCAAGCGCCGTCTCGACGAGGGCAAGATCAGCGAGGACCGGTGCGACCGGGAGATCCGCAAGATCCGGAAGGAGCTTGCGAAGATCGTGCAGCTTGCCGGCAAGGGCGGCGCCGGCGGCGCCGCCCGGGCGTCGAAGGCCACCGCGTCCGCGGGCGACGAGGCCGGGACGTCCGGCGGCATCATCTCGAGCCTTCAGGCGCGGATCGAGTGGTACCGCGACTGGTTCAAGCGGCTCAAATAGCCGATGCCGGTCGCCGCGCGGCCTCAGCCGGCGGCGGCGCGGCGCCGGTCGAGGATCGAGCCGCGGCGCTGCGGGCCGTCGAGCCCGCGCTGGTAGCCGAGCGACATCGCGCGGAGCGCCGCCAACCAGCTCTCCGGCGGCTGGCGGGCCGCCACGGCGTCGGGCACCGCCACCTCGTCGAAGCCCACCTCGAGCAGATAGGCGAACTGGTCGGCGATGACCGGCCCGCTCGCGCGCATCCGCCCGGCGAAGCCGCGATGGCGCAGGCACCGCCCGATCGAGAAGCCCCGCCCGTCGGCGAAGCTCGGGAAGTCGACCGAGATCAGCGCGAGCCGCGGGAAGCGGGGCACGACGCCGTCCGGGTCCGTGTCGTTCGGCAGATGCACGCCGAGTTCGAGGCCGCTCTCCACCGCCTCGTCGAGCCGCGCGAGATCGACGAGCGCCCGGCCCCGCGGGGGCAGGGGCGCGTCGCCCTCGATGCGCGGCCAGAGGTCGTCGATCACCCCGGTCCGGTCAAGCAGCAGCATAGAGCGCCTCCTTGAAGGGCGTCATGCCGACCCGGCGATAGGCCTGCAGGAAGGTCTCGCCCGGCTGGCGGAGGTCGATATAGGTGTCGACGATCCGCTCGATCACGTCCGGCACCTCGTCGTAGCCGAAGCCGGGGCCGGTGCGCTCGCCGAGGCTCGCGGTCTCGGTCGCGTCGCCGCCGAGCGTGATCTGGTAGGATTCGACGCCCGCCTTGTCGAGCCCGAGGATGCCGATATGGCCCACGTGATGGTGCCCGCAGGCGGTGATGCAGCCCGAGATCTTGATCGCGAGCGGGCCGATCTCGCGCTGCCGCGCCGGGTCGGCGAAGCGCGTCGCGATGTCCTGGGCCACCGGGATCGAGCGCGCCGTGGCGAGGGCGCAGTAGTCGAGCCCGGGGCAGGCGATGATGTCGGTGACGAGCCCCTTGTTCGCCGTGTCGAGCCCCTCCTGCGCCAGCATCCGCCAGACGCGGTGGAGATCGCCCTCGGCGACGTGCGGCAGCACCACGTTCTGCTCGTGCGTCACGCGCATCTCGTCGCGGCTGAAGCGCTCGGCGACGTCGGCCATCAGCCGCATCTGCTCGGCGGTGGCGTCGCCCGGGGCGCCGCCGATCGGCTTCAGCGAGATCGTCACCGCCCGGTAGCCCGGCGCGCGGTGGGGCGCCGTGTTCCGCTCGAGCCAGGCCGCGAAGGCCGGGTCGGCGTGGGCGCGCCGCTCGGCCTCGGCCGCATCGCCCGTTCGGTCGGGCAGCTCGGGGCTCGCGAAATAGGCCGCGATGCGCGCGACCTCCTCGGCCGGCGCCGCGACGGCCGCGCGGTCGATCCGGGCGAACTCCGCCTCCACCTGGCGCGCATACTCCTCGATGCCCAGCTCGTGCACGAGGATCTTGATCCGCGCCTTGAACTTGTTGTCCCGCCGCCCGTGCAGGTTGTAGACCCTGAGCGCCGCCTCGAGATAGGGCAGCAGCTGGTCCTTCGGCAGGAAGCCGCGCAGCTCGCGCGCGATGAAGGGCGAGCGCCCCTGCCCGCCGCCGACGAAGACCTGATAGCCGATCTCGCCCGCCGCGTTGCGCAGCACCCGGATGCCGATGTCATGGAGCAGGATCGCGGCGCGGTCCTCCGCGCAGCCGGTGACCGCGATCTTGAACTTGCGCCCGAGGAACGTGAACTCGGGATGCAGCGACGACCACTGCCGGATCACCTCGGCCGTGATCCGCGGGTCCTCGACCTCGTCGGGCGCCACGCCCGCATACGGGTCGGAGGTCACGTTGCGGATGCAGTTGCCCGAGGTCTGGATCGCGTGCATCTCGACCG
>CAZWDE010000406.1:0-2747 GCA_964632555.1 uncultured Limibaculum sp. | reverse complement strand
GGTTGTGGATCGCCTGGGTGCCGCCGGTCTCGAGCACGTTGACCCAGATCTCCTTGACGGTCCAGTCGAGCGGCTCGCCGAGCAGCAGCTGGCCGAACTCGACGATGCGCGGCCGGAAGCCCGCCGTCGCCTCAGCGTAAAGCGGGTCGGTCTCGGCGCTCACCATCCGGGTGTGGGAGAGCTGGTCGGAATGCGCGTTGGTCTCGCGCTCGGCGGCGCGGATGCGGTCGACGATCTGCCGGAGGAGCGCGCCCTCGATGGCCCTCGGCACGTGCATCACCGGGGTCGGGAACAGGCCGACGACGTTGGGCCTCGGCGCGGCCGCCGTCGCGGCTCCGGCCGCGGGGTCGGCGGATTTCGGATCGGCCATCGGGGCACCTCTCGGGGTCCGGGCGGTCTCGGGCGACTCGGCGGCTGCGTGCGCGGCTTCGGGATGGCATAGAGGGGGCGGACGGGCAAGCGGAGGCGGCGATGGCGCGGGGCGAGGGGCATGGCGAGCGCGGCGTCGCGCTCTTCACCGCCGTCTGGCTGACGCTCGCGATCTCCGTGCTGGCCATCGGCGTCGCGCGCGAGAGCCGCACAGCCGTCGCGATCACCGCCAACGAGATCGCCGCCGCCCGCGCCGCGCAGGCCGCCGAGGCCGGGCTCGCCCGGCTGATGCTGACGGTGCTCGCCGAGGCCGAGGGGCTGCCGCTGCCGGTCGACGCCGAGGAGCGGGCCTATGCCCGCGGCGCCGAGCCGATCGGGCGCGGGCCCTTCCCGCTCGACGGCCGGCCGGTGGCGTGGGCACGCGCCGACGCGGTGGTGATCCTGCGGGCGGAGGCCGAGCGCGGCAAGTACGACCTCAACGCCGGGCGTCCCGCGCTGCTCGCGCGGATCCTCGCGGCGGCCGGCGCGCCGGAGCCCGCGCGGCTCGCCGAGGCGATGCTCGATCGGCGCCGGCGCGACCTGAGCCTCGGCGTCTCCTGGCGGCTCGACGACCGCGAGATCGCGAGCCTCGACGACGTGGCCCGGCTGCCGGGGGTCGACCGGGCGCTCCGCGACCGGCTGGCGCCGCTCGTCACGGTCTGGTCGGACCGCGTCGATCCCGACCCCGCGACGGCGCCCGCCGCGCTCTACGCCGTGCTGCCGCTCTCCGAGGCCGCGCGCACGCTCGCCGAGGAGGCCCGCGCCGCGCGGCGCTACGAGACCGACGGGGACGCCGAGATGTACACGCTGCGCGTCCGCGCGCGCCTCGCCGACGGCACGGCCGCCGAGGCGAGCGCCCTCGTCGAGATCGACCCGGGCGGCGCGCCGCCGCTCCGGATCGTCGCCCGGCCCGCGCCCTAGCGGAAAACCGCCGGGGCCCGGCCGTCAGAGCAGCGGCTTGACCCGGCACATGCGGGACAGCTCGGGCCCGGGCCGGTCGGCCGGGCGAGAGCCGGTCGCGCCGGTCTCGTCGACGCTCTCGGCGCCGGCGCGCAGCTGCGCCGCCACGAGCTGCGGCGAGAAGACGGAGACCCCGGCCGCGATGAGCGCCCTGAGCGCGGTGTCGAACACCACGGCGTCCTCGACACCCTGCGCGCGCATCGACGACATCCGGGTCGCCAGCGCCACCGCCTGCTTGTCCAGTTGACCGGTCATGTCGTCCCCCGCCCGAACCGCACAGGAAAGGCTCTTCTTCCGGATAAGTCTGTTGCCGGATGTGGCGAAAATACGTTGCCGATCGGGCAATCTTCGGGGCGCGATCGCGGCGGGCCGGCGTCGCTCAGCGCGGCGGCGAGCGGCGCGGGACGAGACCCGAGAGCTTGGCGCGCAGCTCTTCGGTCGCCGCGCGCGCGTCGGTCTGGTCACGCACCACGAAGGGCCGGATCAGCACGATGAGCTCGGTCCGGTCGAAGCTGTTCGCCGTGGTGCCGAAGGCGTTGCCCAGCACCGGGATGTCGGAGAGCACCGGGATGCCCGCCCGGCCGCGGTTGGTGTCCTCCTCGATGAGCCCCGCGAGCGCGATGGTGTCGCCCGACTGCACGGCGATCGTGCTCTCGACCGAGCGCGTCGAGAAGGTCGGGTTGGTGTCGCCCGCCGTGCCCTCGACCACGTCGAGCACCTCCTGGCGGATCTCGAGCACCACGAGCCCGCCCGCGTTCACGGTCGGCCGGATCTCGAGGATCACGCCGGTGTCGCGGAACTCGGTCTCGCTGACGATCGGCGCGTCGGCGTCCTCCACGCTCGTCGAGGCGCGGGTGACGATCGGCACCTCGTCGCCCACCTGCAGCCGGGCGACGGCGTTGTCGAGCACCATCAGCGTCGGCGAGGACAGCACGCGGATGTCGGTCACCTGGTCGAGCGCCGAGAGCGTCACCTGGATGTCGGTGGTCCGGAAGGCGGCGTTGAAGCCGGGGAAGAGGTTGTTGGTGCCGAACTGCACCGCGTCGCCCACCACGTCGCCGAAGCTGAAATTGTAGTTGCCGCTCTCGAGGAACCAGCGCACGCCGTATTCGAGGCGGTCGTTGAGCTGCACCTCGAGGAGCGTCGCCTCGATCATCACCTGGAGCGGCTGGATGTCGAGCCGGCGGAGCGCGCCCTCGAGGGCGCGGGCGCCGTCGCCCGTGGCGAGCGCGACGATGGCGTTCGAGGCCTCGTCGGCGACGATGCGGAGCACCCCGGACGCGCCGATGCCGCCGCCGGTCCGCGGCCCCGCGGCGAGGCCGGCGCCGGGGGACGAGCCCGGCGCGGGGGCGGGCCCGGGCGGCGGGCCGGCCTCGACG
>CAZWDE010000405.1:0-2761 GCA_964632555.1 uncultured Limibaculum sp. | reverse complement strand
CTCTCCGGGCCCGCGCCCGCTCACGCGGACGGGCTCGGCCGGCGCGGTCGGATGCGCCCGGGGCGGGGGCAGCGGCGCGCGCTCGAGCGTCGCGCCCGGCCTCGCCTCGGGCCGCGGCGGCGGCACCGGCCCCTCGGTGGGTGCGACGAGAAGCGCCGCGGCGAGAGCCAGCGCCCCAAGGCTCACCGCGCGCGCTCCCGCCTCGGTTCCCGGCCGTGGGCGCGGCCGAAATCGGGCGCGTCGGTGTCCTGTCCCGCCTCGACGATGCCGCGACGGATCGCGCGGGTGCGCGTGAAATAGGCGTGGAGGAACGCGCCGTCGCCGGTGCGGATCGCGCGGCGCAGCAGCATCAGCTCTTCGGAGAACCGCCCGAGGATGTCGAGCGTCGCCTCGCGGTTGTGCAGGAACACGTCGCGCCACATCGTCGGGTCCGAGGCCGCGATGCGCGTGAAGTCGCGGAAGCCGGCGGCGGAGAACTGGATCACCTCGCTGTCCGACACGCGGGCGAGGTCGTCGGCGACGCCGACCATCGTGTAGGCGATCGCGTGCGGCACGTGGCTGGTGACGGCGAGGACGAGGTCGTGATGCTCGGGCGTCATCTCGGCGACGCAGGCGCCCATGCCCTCCCAGAGGCGGCGCACGCGCGCGACCGGGCCGGGATCGGCGCCCTCGGCCGGGGTCAGGATGCACCAGCGGTTCTCGAAGAGCTCGGCGAAGCCGGCGTCGGGGCCCGACTGCTCGGTGCCGGCGAGCGGGTGGCCCGGCACGAAGGCGACGCCCTCCGGAAGGTGCGGGGCGACGGCCGCGATCAGGTCCGCCTTCACCGAGCCCACGTCGGTCACCGTGGCGCCGGGCGCGAGCGCCGGCGCGATCTCGGCCGCCACCGCGCCGCAGGCGCCCACGGGCACGCAGAGCACCACGAGATCGGCCCCGCGCGCGGCGTCGGCGGCGGTCTCCTCGACCCGGTCGCAGAAGCCGAGCGCGCGCGCCCGCTCGCGCGTCGCGCCCGAGCGCGCATGGCCCGCGATCTCGCCCACGAGCCCCCCGCGCCGCGCCGCCCAGGCCATCGAGGAGCCGATGAGCCCGAGCCCGATCAGCGCCATGCGCTCGAAGACGGGCGGGTTCATGCGGCGCCGGTCACCCGCTCGCGGGGGGCGGTCGCCACCGCCTCGGCCACGGCGCGGCAGGCCGCCTCGTCGCCCACGGTGATGCGCAGGTGGCCGGACAGGCCGTAGCTCTCCATCCGGCGCACCACGAGGCCGTGGCCGCGCAGATGGGCGTCGACCGCCTCGGCCCGCCCGGCGGTGTCGACGAGGAGGAAGTTGGCGTGGCTCTCGGTCACGCCGAAGCCCGTGGCGCGGATCTCCCGGGCCAGCCAGTCGCGCCAGAGCTCGTTGGTCACCCGGCACTGCTCCACCCAGTCGCCGTCGGCGATGGCGGCGCGGCCGGCGGCGAGCGCCGGCGCGGTGACGTTGAAGGGCCCGCGCACGCGGTTGAGCACGTCGATCACGTGGGCCGGGCCATAGGCCCAGCCGAGGCGGAGCGCGGCGAGCCCGTGGATCTTCGAGAAGGTGCGCGTCATCACCACGTTCTCGCGCGCGCGGGCGAGCGCGATCCCGCCGTCGTATCCGGGCGCGCGCACGTATTCGGCATAGGCCGCGTCGAGCACGAGAAGGGCGGCGGGCGGCAGCGCGTCGGCGAGCCGCGCGATCCCGTCCGCGCTCAGCAGCGTGCCGGTCGGATTGTTGGGGTTGGCGAGGAAGACGAGGCGCGTGCGGGGGCCGAGACGGGCGATCAGCGCGTCGATGTCGGCGGCGAGCGCGCGCTCGGGCACGGCCACCGGGGTCGCGCCGGCGGCGAGCGCCGAGAGGCGGTACATCAGGAAGCCATGCGCGCTGTGGAGCACCTCGTCGCCCTCGCCCGCATAGGCCTTGCAGAGGAGCGCGATCAGCTCGTCCGAGCCGTTGCCGCAGACGATCCGTTCGGCCTCGAGCCCGTGCGCCGCGGCGATCGCCTCGCGGAGCGCGCCGTGCCCGCCGTCCGGGTAGAGCGCGAGCCGGTCGGCCTCGGCCGCATAGGCCGCGCGCGCGGCGGGCGACGGCCCGAGCGGGTTCTCGTTGGAGGAGAGCTTGATCGCGCGGTTGGCGCCGGCGATGGCGGAGGCGCCGCCGACATAAGGCGCGATCTCGAGGATGCCGGCGCGCGGCCGGATGGTCGGGTGGGGGGTCATGGGCTCGCCTCGGCTTGCGTCACGCCGGTCTAGCCGGTCGGCCCGCGCGATGGAAGGGCGACGGCCGACCCGCTCAGGCGGCGGTTCGCCCCGCCGCGGGCTTCGGCGAGGGGGCCGGGCGCAGCCCGTCCAGCACGCGGAGCGGCACGCGCGCCGCCTCCTTCGCCCCCGAGCGCGGCGTGATGAAGACGAGCCGCGTCACCTCGACGATCGCGAGCCCGGCGAGGCGCTGCGCGTCGAGCCGCCGCCCGACGCCCTCGATCATCGGTCCCATGCGGAGCCAGAACCGCTTGTGGCTCGGCGGCAGCCAGAGCGCGGCCTCGGCCCGCTCGACGGTGAAATCGTGCCCCGCCAGCGTCTTCTCGAGCTGCCCGGCCGAATAGGGGCGCCCGAAGCCGAAGGGCGTGGCGTCGCGCCGCGCCCAGAGGCCCGCCCGGTTGGGCACGAGGAAGAGCGCCCGGCCCCCCGGCGCGAGGACGCGGTGGATCTCCTCGAGCAGCGCGTGCGGCCGCTCGCAGGTCTCGAGCCCGT
>CAZWDE010000404.1:0-2767 GCA_964632555.1 uncultured Limibaculum sp. | reverse complement strand
AGGTCAGCAGGATCAGCGCGAGCAGGAAGTTGGGCGTCGCGAGCCCGATATAGCCGACGAAGGACGCCAGATAGTCCGCCCACCCGCCGGCCCGCACCGCCGCGATGGTCCCGAGCGGCAGCGCCACCACGTAGACGAAGACGAGCGCGGCGGCGTTGACGATCGCGGTCAGCGCGGCGGTCTCGCCGACGACCTCGACCACCGGCCGGTCGAGCTCGAAGGACCACCCGAAATCACCCTGCAGCAGTCCGGAGAACCCTTCGGGCCCCGGCCACACGCCGAGCCAGATGCCGTATTGCTCGATCACCGGGCGGTCGAGCGCGTATTCGCGCATCATCTCCTCGGCGCGCTGGATCCCGGCGGCCTCGCCGGTCGCGCGCATCTCCGCGATGCGGTTGGAGAGGTAGTTGCCCGGCGGCAGGTTGATGATGACGAAGACGAGCGCCGAGATCGCGACGAGGGTGACGGCCATCGTCGCGAGGCGGCGCGCGAGATAGGCGATCATCTGAGCGCGCGCTCCCCGGCCGCCGCCGCGCTGTCGCCCGGCGCGCCGCCGTCGTCGAACCAGAGCTCGTCGATGCGGTGCATGCCGAGCTGCGCGCCCGGGTCCCAGGTGTAGAGGGCCTCCTCGGGCAGGTTGCGCAGCCGGCCGTCGATCACGATCGGCACCGGCGCGCGCGCGACCGTGCCGATGACGAAGACCTGGTCGGCGTGGATCGCGAGCATCTTCCGCCACGCCTCGGCGCGGCCGGCGCGGTCGGGCGCCGAGAGCCACGCCTCGTAGAGCCTCATCAGCTCGACCGCGGGCTCGAGATCGGGCTCCTCCCCGGCCGCGCCCTTGGTCTGGTAGTGCTGGCCCCAGGCGGGCCAGGAGAAGGTCGCCTGCTCGACCGGCGCGAGCTCGTTGGGTTCGGCCTCGGCGGTGGGGATGCCGTTGTTCCAGCCCCACCACGCGACCATCATCGAACGCCCGGCATAGGCGCGGTTGCGCAGGATCTCGCGGTCGAGCGGGCGGACGTAGAGCCGGATGCCGATGCGCTTCCAGGTCTCGGCGATCAGCTCCAGCGTGTCCGCCACCTCCTGGCGCTCGCCCGCCGTCTCGAGATAGATCTCCGCCGGTCGCCCGTCGTGCAGCAGCCGGATGCCCGAGGCGTCGCGCCGGTCGAGCCCGATCAGGTCGAGCAGCCGGTTGGCCTCGTCGATGTCGAAGCTGGCATAGGCGCGGGCGTGCTCGGGGTCGAAGAACGGGCTCTCCTCGAGCGCGGCGTTGGCGCGCTCCTCGGCGAGGCCGAAATAGAGCACCTTGTTGATCGCCTTGCGGCTGATGCCGAGGCTGAGCGCCCGGCGGAAGCGGGCGTCGCGGAACAGCGACCGCCAGACCGGATCGCCGTAGGTGAGATTGGGATAGAGCGCGACCTCCGAGGCCGAGCCGGAGCGCCAGAGCCGCGTCTCGAAGCCGTGCTTGGCCGTCATCTGCTGAAGCACCGGCGCGTCGGTGAAGGAGAGCGAGCGCGCCTGCAGCGACGCCTCGCCGAGCGAGGCCTTGAGCGGGATCAGCCCGCCCGCCGCGATCTCGAGCTCGACGCCGTCCGCATAGGGCAGCTGCCGCCCGTTGGTGTCGACGCGGTGGAAGAACGGGTTGCGCCTGAGGACGTAGCGCTGGCCGTTCTTCGGCGAGGTGTTGGTCCAGGGCTGCAGGACCGGCAGGTCCGGGTTGTCGAACTTGTAGAGATTGTCGATCCGGTTGTGGAGCTGCGCCCAGTCCCGCGCGCCCTCCGCGGCGACGCGCTCGGCGAGCGCCGCCGGATCGGCGTAGTCGGCGTGGCTGAGCTTCATGTAGTGGGCCGGGCGATAGATATAGACGGGCCGGGCGCGGGCCAGCGCGGGCAGGAAGCGCGGATTGGGCGCGGGCCAGGTGTAGCGGATCGTCACCTCGTCGATCACCGCCACCTCGGGCGGCTCGCCGCCCACCAGCATCTCCACCGGCGGGCCCTTGGGCGCGAGCTCGGCGTTGTTGGCGACGTCCTCCCACCAGTAGCGGAAGTCCTCCGTGGTGAAGGGCTGGCCGTCCGACCAGCGGTGACCCGGCCTCAGATGCAGCGTCACCGCCCGGCCGTCCTCCGAGACGGTGACGTCGCGCAGGATGTCGGGCGCGAGCTCGTAGGTCTCGTCGTAGCCGACGAGGCGGGCATAGCCGTAGGCCGCCATGTAGCGCACGTCCTTGGCGCGCGTCACGAACATGCGGATCTGCCCGCCTTGGCGCCCGGGCGCGCGGCCGCGCGCGGCGAGGTCGCGCACCGCCGGCGTCGCCGGCAGACGCTCGGCCACCGGCGGCAGCCGCCCCTCGTCGACGGCGGCGGCGAGCGCGGGCGTCTCGACGAACTCGCCGGCGCGGGCGGGCGCGACGAGGAGCGCCGCGACGAGCGGAGCGAGAAGGGGCGCGAGGAGCGCCCGGAAGATGCGGTGGTTCATGCGGCGGCCCTCACGCGGTGTCCGGGGGAAATCTCGACGAGGCCCGGCGCCGTCTCGCCGCGGTAGCCGTAGGGCGCGGGCCAGTCGGCCGGCTCCCCGGCGCCGGCGGCGACGAGCTTGAGATCGAGCCTACGCTCGGTGTCGGGCTCGGGCGATGCGGCGATCAGCGCGCGGGTGTAGGGGTGCTGCGGATCGCCGAACACGGCCTGGCAGTCGCCCTCCTCGACCACGCGCCCGCGGCGCATCACGAGGATCCGGTCGGCGAGCCGCGAGACCACCGCGAGATCGTGGCTGA